>JBQCFO010000020.1:0-2035 GCA_051959055.1 Ginsengibacter sp.
GCCAATGTTCCGGAAATTAATTCACTGGACGATATTCATGATTGGACTTCCTCAGCAAAAATTCTGGAAATGAATCCTTACCCTGAACTAACTGAAAGAGAAAGAAGATTTATGGTTTCTTTTTACAGGCAAAATTATATACAACTCAGTGCCGACAAAATAATATTGTCAAGATTAAATAACGTTAATGCAAATTTATTAAAGATGGTACAAGATGAATTGAATAAATAAAATATTGCAAACTCAAAACTGCAGATCAACAATGGAAGTACATCATCATCCCGATCTTCATCATAAGAAGAAAAATTTCAAAGAATATTTCCTGGAATTCCTTATGATATTTCTCGCTGTAACCATGGCGTTTATTGGTGAGAACATGCGGGAACAATTATGCGACGTAAAGTACAAATGGAAGTTCAGCAGCTTCTGTGTTACGCGGATGTTCCAGACAATAGACAAACCAGTATTTCAATTTATATAAAATTGTTAGTTCCTTGAAATAATAAAAATGAGTAACACAAAAACAAGTGAAGGTTTAAAACGTGTAATAGGTGTTTCCGGGCTTTCACTGAATATCATCAACAATACCGTTGGAGCAGGCATTTTTGTGCTCCCTGCAATTGTAGCCATTTCTCTCGGCGGTTTCGCCGTCTTTGGCTATCTATTTTGTGGAATTATGATGGCCGCCATTATGCTTTGTTATGCGGAAATTGGCAGCCGCATTACATCTTCCGGAGGTAGTTATGCTTATGTTGAAGCCGCGTTTGGCAGCTTTGCCGGATTCATTATCAACTGGCTTTTCTTTTTTGGATTTGGTGTTTTAGGGGATGCGGCCATCATTAATATTGTTGCTGATTCATTGGCGGTGATTTTACCTGTTTTCCAAAGTTTATTGGTGCGTGATTTATTATTTTTTATCCTGATAGGATTCATGGTTTTGGTAAATATTAGAGGCGCTAAACAAGGCGTTGGTTTTGTAAAACTGATTACTATCATCAAAGTTTTGCCGCTGATTGCTATTCTCATTTTGGGTTTTAACCATATTAAAACAGCGAACCTGCATTGGGGAAATTTACCGTCTTTCAACACATTTGGTAATACAATTCTTGTTTTATTTTTTGCCTTTTTGGGATTTGAATCAGCACTAAATGTAAGCGGAGAAATAAAAAACCCTAAACGCACCATACCAGTTAGCATTTTGATAGGAGGACTTTTGGTGTTAATTGTTTATTTACTGCTGCAAACTATAACACAAGGAGTTTTGGGAGCAACTATGGAAGCAGTAAAAAATGCACCATTAGCCGCAGTTGCTGAAAAAATTATTGGCCCGGCAGGAGGCATTATTTTGTTAATTGCTGCTGCCATTTCCTGCTTTGGAAACGTAAGCGGTGATGTGCTTTTAGCACCACGTTTATTATTTGCCGGAGCAAAGGACGGAATCTTTCCAAAATTTTTGGGTAAAGTTCATCCAAAGTTTGCTACGCCTTATTGGGCAATTATTATCTATGGCTCTTTGATTTTTATTTTTTCCATTTCGGGTGGTTTTAAACAATTGGCGATCCTTTCAACCGCCGCAATTTTGATTATTTATCTCGCTGTTATTTTAGCTACTATTAAATTAAGAAAGAAGAAACCCGCAGGTGCTGAAAAAGGATTCAGAATGCCGGGAGGCCTCACGATTCCGTTTATTGCAATTGTCGCCATCATTTGGTTACTAATCAGTTTGACTAAATGGGAAATTGGATCAACAATGATTTTTATTGTGGGGATCTGCGTGATTTATTTAGTGATGGAGAAATATAAAAAGAGGAAAACGATTTTGACAGAAATAAAGAAAGATGAGGTAATTGCCGGAGATCAGGACCTGGCCGGATTTTAAAAGTTATCCGGGTTAATGCTACACAACATTTCAAACACAAAATTGCAAATAACATAATGGAAGTACATCATCATCCCGATCTGCATCACAAGAAGAAAAATTTTAAAGAATATTTTCTGGAATTCTTAATGATTTTTCTTGCGGTAACGCTTGGCT
>JBQCFO010000021.1:0-2221 GCA_051959055.1 Ginsengibacter sp.
GCTTTTCTGCCGGCTGAATGTATGAATGGCTCTGTACCTGATTTTTATGCGTGCATGGAAAAACATGAAGCACATTTTAAAAAGATTTTTGAAAAAGCAAACGAGGCAGAAAAGAAATTGAAATTTGTGGCTTCTTATGAAAATGGAAAAGCAAAAGTAGGTTTGCAGGAAATAGATCCGAACCACGATTTTTATCATCTTTACGGCAAAGACAATGTGGTGCTATTTTACACGAATCGATATACAGAGCAGCCTCTTGCGGTAAAAGGTGCAGGCGCCGGAGCCGAAGTAACGGCATCGGGAGTTTTTGCGGATATTATAAGAGCAGTAAGGATATAGTGTGGAAGGCTCAAAGTTCAAGGTTGAAAGTTTTAAGCAATAATCAATGTTCAGGTAATAATTCAACAATTTAATAATTCAATAATTCAATGAATGAATGAAAGAAATAAAAGTTCTTGCTCCTGCAACCATTGCCAATCTCGTTTGTGGGTTTGACATTCTTGGGATGGCGATAAAATCACCTTATGATGAAATGACTTTGTCCTTGTCCGAGGAGCCGGGGATTAGGATCAGGCATACCGATGAATATCAGCTGCCCGAGCCCGCTGAAAAAAATGTGGCAGGCGTTTCGTTGCAGGCTTTGATGGATGACTATAAAAAACCGGTAGGATTCAATTTAACCATTCACAAAAATATAAAACCCGGCAGTGGCCTTGGCTCCAGTGCGGCAAGCGCAGCAGGCGCCGTTTTTGCCGCCAATCATTTATTGGGAAATGTGTTTTCAAAAGAAGACCTGGTGCGCTTCGCAATGAATGGAGAAAAACTCGCAGGTGGAGTAAAGCATGCTGATAATGTTTCGCCTTGTATTTACGGTGGCGTTACTTTGGTTCGTTCCATTTTTCCTTTGGATATTATCGCTTTGAATTCTCCTGATTTATTTGTAACCATTGTGCATCCACAAATAGAAGTACGTACTTCCGACTCACGGCAAATTTTAAGAAAGGAAGTTCAGCTGAAAGATGCGATAAAACAATGGGGAAATATTGGTGGCCTGATAACAGGGTTTATGAAAAATGATTGTGAACTAATCAGCCGCTCCTTACAGGATGTAATTGTAGAACCTGTGCGCAGTATTCTTATTCCCGGCTTTGATGAAGTGAAATTAAAATGTAAAAACGCCGGCGCTTTGGGCGGCGGAATTTCAGGCTCCGGGCCTTCGATTTTTATGTTGAGCAAAGAAGAAGAAACTGCGCATAAAGTAGAAGCAATTATGAAAGAAATTTATGAAAAAATAGGCGTTGATTACAAGACTTATGTAACGCAAATCAATCCGGAAGGTGTGAAGATTGTGTGAGGCCTCACCCCAACCCCTCTCTAAAGGAGAGGGACATGCTCCGGAAAGCCTTTGTATAATTCGTGTCAAAAAACTCATGTTTAAAAAAAGTAATGAAATATTATAGTTTAAATAAAACCGCTCCCACTGCAGATTTCAAAGAAGCAACCATTCGTGGATTGGCTCCCGATAAAGGGTTATATTTCCCCGAAAGCATTCCTAATTACAATAAAAAATTTTTTGAAGAAATTGAAAATTATTCTGATGAAGAAATTGCTTTTCAATTTATCCGGCCCTACATTGGCGAAGCGATTCCTGAAAATGAATTAAAAACAATTGTTGCTGAAACAATCAATTTTGAAATTCCTCTAAACAGAGTTTCACAAAATATTTATTCATTGGAATTATTTCACGGCCCTACGCTCGCTTTTAAAGACATTGGCGCACGTTTCATGAGCCGCTGCCTTGGTTATTTTGTAAAAAATAATGATAAAAAAATTACGGTTTTAGTCGCCACTTCCGGCGATACCGGCGGCGCCGTTGCCAATGGATTTTATAATGTGGACGGCGTAGAAGTAGTGATTTTATATCCATCCGGAAAAGTAAGCAGTGTCCAGGAAAAGCAATTGGTTACGCTTGGAAATAACGTACACGCACTTGAAGTAACAGGCACTTTTGATGATTGCCAGCAAATGGTAAAGCAGGCGTTTTCGGATAAAGCGTTGAATGAAAAGTTGTTTCTCACATCTGCAAATTCCATTAATGTAGCGCGCTGGCTGCCTCAGCAATTTTACTATCTCTTTGCCTGGAAGCAATGGAATGATAAAAAAAATCCGCCGGTAATTTCTGTTCCGAGTGGAAATTTTGGAAATATTTGTGCAGGAATTC
>JBQCFO010000022.1:0-3766 GCA_051959055.1 Ginsengibacter sp.
TCATTCCACATATAAATCAGGCAATCTTCGAAACCAAGCCTGGCTATGAGGTTTTTACAAACATCCCATAAAATATCATCTACGTTATTTTTTAACAACAAAGAAGTAGAAAAAAAATTATTGATCTTTTCCATTTCCAAACGGCTACGAAAATTTTCAGAACGCAATTTTTCCAACTCTGTTTTTGTCGCTTCTGTTTCACGAATCCTTTGTTCACGCAGCTTCATTATTTTATATAAAACACAAAATAAAACAAGGCCGCTCCCAATCAAAACCGCCCACATTTTCCAAAACGGAACGAGGAATATCATCTGCAAAAAAAAAGTTGAAAAAAGCAGCATCGGTTTTTTATTTTAATTATTAAAAATAAATAAAAAACCTCGTACAGTAAGGAAAGAAATAAAGGGAATTTTGATTTTTCTTTTTTGAATTTTTACAAAAGAGATTAGAAAAAAGAAGAAATTTTATATTTTTTTTTGCCACGAATTATGCCATTCTTCTGTAATGTAGATAAAGACAATTTCGATTCTTATCAACAAAAAGAAATCCTGTAAAACAAAAATATTCATTTAGGATTTTTGTACCTGTCGCAATTTCCACAACATAAACGACTAACTTTTTACTTACCCACATTCAAAATAAAATGCTCACTTCCAACAGATCCATTAGAAGAAAGACCTTGTAAAACAACCAGGTATTTTCCCGGAATATCACCAGTAAAGAAAGAAATATGACCGATTCCTTTTTCGTTGGTTGTTACATCTGGCGACCAGTAAAGAAGCTCACGAAAATCGGGAAGGCGGTTTTGGATTCCTTTCTCAGTGGAATAATCGGGTGAATAAAAAACCCTTTGCTGCTGCATGCCATCGTAATCGAGAATGAGATCGCGTGGATTAAGTGTAAAACCATCAAGGTTTCCTTTGTAAGTGGTATAACTTAATATCCCTTCTGAAACAAGCGGCCCCCAGATATATTTGGATGCAACAACTTCCAGTTTCTGAACCTTCAACGGGTCATAAGCAATTATTTTATCGACATCAAAAACAGGAACACCGTCCAATAACATCAACGGATCTTTGGTAAATAGCGTTATCGCAGGCTGCTTGTCATGCAGCTCCCAGCCGGGCGCATTAAAAGTATTAAAATGATATTTGCCTTGCTTTCTTACCACGTTTACTTCAGCCACATATTCGCGCATTACTTCCTCCATCGTAATAAAGCGGGTATAATTATCCAACAAATAAGTTTTGAATGGCTTGTAATAAAATGGAAGTGTATCAATCAAGAGAGGCTGCATTTTTTGCAGGTCATTCTGATGATAAGCATTGGAAATTTCCATGTGAAGATTTCGCGATTGCAATTCATCACGATTGTTTTCAGAGAGGTGCAAAGCCGGAAATTCATTGCCTGAAAATTGTTCTGAAAAAGGGCTGAATACTTCAATGTGATAAATCGAATCATTCATTTCATTTGTTTGCAAAATGATTTGACTGGTGCCATAAAAATCCTTTAAATCAAAATGAACCATTCCTTCTTCATTACTCTTGCAACCATACAATTGAACCCGCCTTCCCGGAATGGAAAGATAAACCAGCACATCAGCCGCTGCTTTTCCGGTAGCTTCATTGGTAACTTTTCCGATAATAATCTGCCCGCGGTTTTCCGGAACATAAGTGACTGAAGATTTGTTTTCGAAAACTTTTTTATCATCAAACTTCCGCCAGCCTTGCGTGAGCAACAAATTGTCCAGTGCGTCATTTGTTTCTGCATTGTCATTTTCAAAATAAAAATCAGGGCTTTCAATGAAGCCTTTCAGGTTGGACGATAACCATAAGTAAGAATAAATATTTGCTTCATTTGATTGATGCAAACTGTCTAACCGATATACAGAAGCAGACAAATTTCCCGGTAATAAATTTCCTGAATTATCTTTCGTCGAAAGGTCAACCGTTACTTTATCACGAAAATTAAAATTCGCCTTATTTGTTGTTTTACTGATGACCATTTTATTTTCCGGCCTTTTAAAATAAAGCCTTTCACAAACCGGCTGGCGGTCTTCTGTAAACAAAGTTATTTGTACAATTCCTTCTTTCAGATTGTCTTTATTAATAGAAAAAACAGCCTGGTTATTTTGTAAAGAACTTGTTTGTGAAAAATCGATTTGCTTATTTGTTTGCGCCATTAAATACAGATGCTGAGCAGTTTGATCAGAAGCAGAAACGACAACTTTTAAATGATTCCCTTCATCCGTTAGGTGCATTACAAAACCATGTTCAAGTGCATCCGGTAAATCTTTTTTGATAACAGAATTGTGTTTCAAAGTAACGATTGCGGTATAGTGTTTCCCACTTTCCGGGGTAAATAAAAATTTACCCATTCCAAATTTTCCGGTACGAAAATGCGCAATCGTATCGTTCGATTGATTTACAACAACCCCCTCTCCTTCCACACCTTTTCCCGTATCATCATTTATTTTAAAAGCTATCACGTTATTTAATCCGTTTACAAGGTTTCCTCCTTCCGGGAAAAATTGTGTGAAATATTTTACAGGATTTTTCACGATCGACAAATCCAGATTTTTGGTTGTATTGATAATCGTAATGATTTTCTTAAAGAAATAATCAGGAGAATCATTTTTCATCCAGTTGGTATAAGCCCTTATTTCATAATTCCCTGACTCCAGCGAAAGCGGAAGCGCAAAAGAGCCGCTGCCGGTGCCGTTTTCCAGCAATATCTTCGCCTGCAAAACGGGTTCATGCCGGCTGTTTAATATTTCGACATAAACGACTTTACTTAAAGATAGCGGCTGGTTATTTGCGGCATTGGTTACATAGGTTTTAAACCACAATATTTCACCACACACATAATAATTCCGGTCGGTATGTACAAATACTTTTTCCCGGATACCGGTGCTGATATTATTGGCAAAGTCTGCATTCATTTTGACCACGGAATTCGTTTGGCCAAAAGAAGAAAAAGAACAAAAAAGGCAGATAAATAATATCGATTTACGAAGAAAATATTTAAAAGAAATCATTGAAGTCAATTTACAATTTTTAAGGCCAGAAATAGGGTTTCACAGGGCTACCGGTAAGCGTACAATCCACGCAGCTTCCCGAAGCGGACATAAATCCACCAGTGGCAAAGTCCTTGGCGTAAGGAACAAAACTATCGTTAGTAAAATAAAAAAGTAAACTATCCTTGTTATTTGGTACAGTATATTCCGTGCAATTCGGCATCAGGTTCCAGCCGGCGGGCAGATCCGCATTACGAATAAAAATTCTTTGTTGCACTGCATTTCCAGCTCCGATATACCCGATTACCGTTTCTGAAGGATCATTGACACAATGAATGTTTCCCCGGGTCATATCAGGCTGCGGGTCAAAAATAGAACCAACGTTTTCTGTATTGCCCTTCATAGCATACCAGTAATTATAAGCGCTGGAATCTAAGGCATATTGGGTAACGAGCACACTATACAAAACACTGATCCTCCTGTCGTGCTTAGGAATATTAATCAATGGCGCGGCATTAATCACGTCTTCTTTTAGTTTGGCTGAAGAACCCACTAATATGCTTGTGGAATTTTGAGAGCGCCAACACTGATACACCGGTATTGTCCTGTTAATCACTTTAATACTATCAGGATCGAATTTCAATATCGAATAATATTGAGAATGAAACTCCCAGGTTTCCTGGTAATCCCAGCGATAAAACCAGGTATTATTTTGAGGATCATGTGTATTGACAAATATCTGCACACCAC
>JBQCFO010000023.1:0-3308 GCA_051959055.1 Ginsengibacter sp.
CCTTTCAATTGCCCGTCAAAATCGCCACCGATGGTTTTTGAAGGAATGAAAGAATTGGCAGGATGGGCCGGAGTATAAAGAATATGAATTTTATTTTTATTTTTTTGCGCAGGAACAGAGAAAAAATAAAATGAAAGGAGAAGGAATAAAAATAACTTCAGATGAAATTGTCGTAGCAACACTGTTTGATTTTTAAATTTCAAAATAAAAAAGCCTGCATTAAAAATGGCGAAGATTGTAAAAATCATTGAGGTTGATTTGCTTCAAAACTATGATATCTAATCCTTCGTAAAATTTCAATCATCAAAACAAAACGTTTATTCTTATTTTTTTTCAAATAAACTGCACTTTTGAACACTTATTACTTTTATTTTGACAGAAAAAATAGATGGAACTTTCTGATGAATATTTTATGAAACAAGCGCTGAAAGAGGCTTACAGAGCATTCGATGCCGATGAAGTACCGGTTGGTGCAGTGATTGTAATGAACGAAAAGATAATTGGACGCGGCTTCAACCAGGTAGAAACGCTGAATGATTCAACTGCACATGCAGAAATTATTGCACTTACATCTGCCTTCAATTATTTAGGTTCAAAATATTTGCCCGATGCAAAAATTTATGTGACTATCGAACCCTGTACTATGTGCTGCGGAGCATTATACTGGAGTAAAATCGGGCAATTGATCTATGGCGCTTCCGACGCCAAACACGGTGGTTTGTCTTTAAATAGCGGAGATAATAAAAACCTTCTCCACCCGAAAACCAAAGTTATCAAAGATGTTTTGGCAGAAGAATGTTCCGCATTGATGAAGGATTTTTTTAGAAAAAGAAGATAGATAGAAACCAAGAAGGTTTTATTAGATTCTATCTTCTTTAAAACTTTTTACACAAACCTTCTTGGTTTTTCGATTATCCTGGTTTTTTTATTACACGGCTTACACCAAACCAAGAAGGTTTTATTAGAATCTATCTTCCTTAAAACTTTTAATATAAACCTTCTTGGTTTTTGGTTTTTACACAGCTTGCGCTAAACCAAGAGGTTTTATTAGAATCTATCTTCTTCAAAACTTTTTACACAAACCTTCCTGGTTTTTTCACATAATTGAGGGCATAAAATTTGTGCAGGAATTTCCGATTTTTATTTTCGCAAAAAGGAAATAAAGATTGTGTTCATGTTTTTGTAACAGATACTCAGTAAATTTGAAATTATCGATTAATTATTCACTTTTAAAATTTAATATTATGCCTTTTACACTTCCTCCACTTCCTTATGATTATGATGCGCTGGAGCCCCACATTGACAAATTAACAATGCAAATCCATCATGATAAGCACCACCAGGCTTATGTGGATAATCTGAATAAAGCGATTGCCGGCACTGACAATGAAAATAAATCGCTGGAAGAGTTGGTAAAAAATGCCGGGCAGTATGCTGCTGCAGTCCGTAATAATGGCGGTGGCCACTGGAATCACAGTTTCTTCTGGGAAATCCTGTCGCCCGATGGCGGAGGTGAACCTGAAGGAAAATTAGCAGATGCGATTAACGAAACCTTTGGATCTTTGGATGCGATGAAAGAAAAATTCAATGCAGCAGGAGCCGGAAGATTTGGAAGCGGCTGGGCATGGCTTGGCGTGCTGGATGGAAAATTAACCATTTGTTCTACACCCAACCAGGATAATCCATTGATGGATGTAGCAGAATGCAAATGCACGCCGGTACTGGGCTGCGACGTTTGGGAACACGCTTATTATTTAAAATATCAAAATAAAAGAGCTGATTATTTAAAAGAATTCTGGAATGCAGTGAACTGGAAAAAAGCTTCTGAAAATTTTGAAAAAGCACAATAGGATTTTTCACCTATTTTTTAAAAGCCGTCATTCTTCATGGCGGTTTTTTTTTATGGCCTTCATTAAACAAACAAATATTGTTAATTCCGATTTCACTGTGTTAGATAATCCTCGTACATCATCATAAAAACAGGAATCCGTCTTATTTATTTGTTTACTGTTTGTTTTCAGCATTTTCTCCTTCGGACACAATTTCAACTTATTTATGAAAAGCCGGATGAAACTGCTGCAAAGTATCCCTCAGGTATTCCCTGTTCAGATGCGTATAAATTTCCGTGGTAGTAATGCTTTCATGGCCCAGCATTTCCTGCACAGCGCGTAAGTCTGCCCCGCCTTCTACCAGGTGCGTCGCAAAGGAATGACGGAACGTATGGGGCGATATGTTTTTGGTAATTGATGCTTTTTTTGCCGCTTCTTTAATGATCATAAATACCATTACCCGCGAAAGTTTTCTTCCCCTTCTGTTTAAAAAAACGACGTCTTCATTTCCAGGTATAACGGGCATGTGTACACGAATATTTTCACAATAGAGATTAATATACTTTATTGCAGAATCGCCAATTGGAACCAATCGTTCTTTATCTCCTTTTCCGGTTATCCGAATAAACCCCTCTGAAAAGTAAAGGCAGGAAAGTTTTAAATTAACCAGCTCGGATACCCGTAATCCGCAACTGTACAGCGTTTCAATGATTGCCTTGTTTCTGCCTCCTTCCGGCGTACTAAGATTGATGTAAGAAATAATCCTTTCAATCTCACTATAACTCAACGTGTCCGGTAGGTGTTTGCCGAGCTTTGGGGCTTCTAATAAAGTAGTCGGATCAGCGGTTGAAATTTGTTCCTGGATACAAAATTTATAAAAGCTTCTCAATCCTGAAATCATCCGTGCCTGCGAAGCTGGTGTCATCCCTAATTCATGAATCCATTTTAAAAACTCTTCCATGTGACTCAATTCAATTTCCTTTGGATTCTTTTCAATATTTTTTACTGAAAGAAATTGAGTAAATTTTTCAATATCGCGCACATAAGCCTCAACCGAATTTTCGGATAAAGATTTCTCCAATTGTAAATAGGCTTTGAATCCTTTTTTGTATGCTTCCCACATTAAGATTGTTATTTACGAATCCGGATCATTTGTAAGTGAAATTAAAATAAAAAAAGTCTCGCTTTTGGCTTTTTAAAAAAATAATAGTTCTTCCGTCAAAGACTGCTTGCGAAACTTTATGTGCTTAAAGCCTTTATACGAAAAACTTCAGCAGACAGAAAAGCATACCGTCTCACCCAAAGGCACAAAGAATCGAAGATACGCAAAGAGGTAATAAATTGAGACCTAGTTCAACTTCCCTAAAATTAAAATAAAATAAGCGCTACTTTTACTTTTTTAAAAACCATCCTTCCCGCGCAGGCGGCTTCCTTTCATTGTCATTTTATGGATTCGATTTATTTAAAAACTTTAAAAAA
>JBQCFO010000024.1:0-2938 GCA_051959055.1 Ginsengibacter sp.
AAAGGCAACCAATTGGGCAATTCGGTGAACAAAGATTCTTCTTTTACAAAACACTATACAAACCTGTTTCCTACCGCTTATTTGAGTTACCAGGCGAACACAAAAAATACATTTTCAGTAAACTACGGCAGAAGAATAGACCGTCCTGATTACCAGGATTTAAATCCTTTCTATTATTTCCTCGATGAATATACTTACCAGGTTGGGAATACTTTGTTGCAGCCTCAGTTTACTGATAATGTGGAATTATCTCACACCTATAACAGCTTTTTGAGTACGACCCTGAATTATAGTGTTACACACGATGCCTTTACCGATGTTTTGAGACAAATAACATCTGAAAGAAAAACATTTCAAACGAAAGATAATATTGCTACAAAAACAAACTACGGAATTGCGGTAAGCGCTAATTTTCCGGTAACAAAATTCTGGAATACCAATATTTACACAAATGTTTCTAATACTGCTTTTAAAGGTGAACTAAATGGAGGAATGCTGAGTACACAAGCAGTAACCTTTTTCGGAAACATGAGTAACCAGTTGAAATTTGGCAAAGGATGGAGCGGTGAAGTGAGTGGGTTCTACCGATCAAAAGGAATAGAAGGGCAAATCGTAATGAACCCAATGTGGCGACTAGATGCAGGTGTTCAAAAACTGGTGTTGAAAAACAAAGGCAGTGTAAAATTGGGAGTGCGTGATATTTTTAATTCCCAGCAGTTCTCAGGTGCTGTGAAATACCAGGATATTGATTTGAACATAGAAAACCGCCGAATGAACCGGACTGTTTCGCTTACATTTTCTTACCGCTTTGGCAAACCGGCTAAAAACCAGCCTCACAGAAGAACCGGTGGCGCTTCGGAAGAACAAAGCAGGGTGAAGACTTCTTCAGACTAATGTAATTATCCTGCATAAAAAACAATCATATTTGTTGCTTTGCTGCACACTTTCAATCTCCCGTGTTTTATAACGCGGGAGATTTTATTTTTCAAACGGCATACCATTTGCAAAGGTGAAAGGAATATGAAAAGATTTGTTTCCGTTACACTCGTTGCAATAACAATTATTTTTGCCTGCAACCGTGCCGAAAAAGAAGAAAACAACATCAGCAAAAGAGATTATAGTATTACAAAGAAGAATGCTTACAATGACCTTTTCCTTGATAGTTCTGAACTTGTAAATTATATTTCCCAAAATCAAATTCCTGATTCCATCGCCCGGCGCATGACCAGTTTTTATAATACACGCAATTACGAATACGCGTGGTTTTCTTCCACCGGTTTATCCGAACAGGCAATGGGCTTTTCAAGCCTTTTAAATTTCACAGGCGATACAACTGCAAAGGAAAATAAGCTTCAGCAAACGATTGACAATTTTAAGGCAACCGATAATCTCAAAATTTCAAGCCATAATAAATCTGCAATCAAAACGGAATTACAATTGACCGAAAGATTGATAGATTATTCTTTAACTAATTTCAAAAAAGGTTATGTAAAAAGAAAACAACTGGAACGATTCATTCCTTTTAAAAAAGAAGATGCGCTTCAGTTTGCAGACTCATTATTAAATGATAAACAGCGGGATGATAAATATTATGCCGATATCAATCAGGCTTATAAATTACTTTCAGAGCAATTGAAAAAATATGTAGGAATCGCTAAAGCCGGAGGATGGCCTGCTATAGACAGCACCGAAAAAAGAAAATTAAAAAAAAATCACCGGTACCCGGAAATTATTTCTATAAAAAAATTGTTACTGGCAACCGGCGATATTTCACAAACTGACACATCTGATCTCTATGATCAAAACCTCGAAAATGGGGTAAAAAATTTTCAATCCAGATTTGGATTTACCCCTGATGGCATCATCGGCAAACAGGCGCTGAAACAAATGAGTGTGCCGGTTATGGACCGCATAAAACAGATTTTGATAAATATGAACCGGATGCATTGGTTACCATTAAATCCACCGGAACAATTAATTGAAGTAAATATTCCTGCTTTTCTTCTGCATGTTTATGACAATGGAAAAACGGTTTTTACTATGCCGGTCGTTGTTGGAAAAGATGCGCACAGTACAACAATTTTTTCGGATTTGCTGACAACAATCGTTTTTAGCCCATACTGGAATGTTCCGCCAAGCATTGTGAAAAATGAAATTATACCAGCCATGGATTCAGACAAAAATTACCTGGATGAAAATAATATGGAAATTACCGGGCAAGAAAATGGGCTGCCGGTTGTAAGGCAAAAACCAGGTGATAAAAATTCTCTGGGAAAAGTAAAATTTTTATTTCCCAATACCTTTAATATTTACTTTCATGATACCCCGGCCAAAGAGCTTTTTAATAAGGATGTAAGAGCATATAGCCATGGCTGCATTCGCCTGGCCGATGCCGAAAAAATGGCGGATTATCTGTTAAGAAACAACATCAAATGGACACCGGAAAAAATACATGAGGCGATGAATAGCGGCAATCAGCAATTTGTAAAACTAAAAGACCCGGTTCCGGTTTTTATCACTTATTATACTGCGTGGGTGGATGAAAATGGCAAATTAAATTTCAGGGATGATATTTATGGACATGACGAAGAAGTATCAGAGAAAATGTTTACGAAATAACTCTATACAGCAAACAAAGAAATACCTTGTTTTTTTATTTTCTTTTTTAATAATCCGAACACAAATCCGGATTCGCTTTTTCAGCCGCTTCAATTGCATCAAAAGAAGAAAGTATGTCGGCCTTATTTTTTCTCACACAAACAGTATGTTCATAATGCGCAGCAGGTTTGCCATCAGAAGTGCGAACGGTCCAGCCGTCTTTATCATGATAAACTTCTTTTCCACCCAGATTGATCATAGGCTCTATGGCAATTACAAGCCCGTCTTTTAATTTATTTCCTTTTCCCCTTTTTCCATAATTGGGAACCTGTGGATCTTC
>JBQCFO010000025.1:0-3081 GCA_051959055.1 Ginsengibacter sp.
TGGTGCCCAGCATCATTTGATACCAGCTGTGCATCCATTCGTGAAAGGCGGTTTCCAGACCTGGCCCTTTTACGAGCGTAGCCATTGGATATTCCATTCCTCCATCCCCACCCTGTATAAAAGAATATTGCGGATAGAGATATTTTCCAAAACGTTTTTCCATATAAGGTAAAACGGTAACAGCAGCATCAGCAACTGTTTGCCAGTTTTTTTCCAAAGAGTCCACTTTTTTGTAAATAACATGAATCGTTACTCCATCTTGTCTTTTTACGATATGCTCGTAGTTGGGATCAGCAGCCCACACAAAGTCATGAACATTTTTACCAATAAAATGCCAGGTACGTTTAGCAGATGAAATATTTTTTAATCCAGTGCCGGCTTTATCGTATCCCCAACCTATTTCATTTGCATTTTCCAATATCCCCGTTGCTCCAACCTTATATGATTTATCAATTTTTATCGTCACATCATAATCGCCCCAAACGCCGTAAAACTCACGCGCAACATACTGCGGAGTATGCCATCCTTCATAATCGTACTCGCATAATTTCGGATACCATTGACTCATGCTGTACCGGATTCCTTCAGCGTTATCACGGCCACTTCTCCTGATCTGTACCGGTACCTGCGCTTCAAAAACGATATCAAAATTTACTTTACTTCCTGGTAAAATATCTTTTGTAAGGCTCACTTCCAAAATTGTTCCATGAACAATCATTGGTTGTTCCTCACCATTCATTTTCAAAGATTTTATTTTTTGGTACCCGGCTTCTGAAGGCGTTAATTTTGATATCCGGTCTCTTACTCTGGAATCCCAATCCGGCCTTCCATTTACCAAAACTTTTCCCAGTTCAATACTTCTGACATCCATCTCGCTTCCCGGCTGAAAGGCGTTCCAGTACAAATGAAAATATACTTTTGAAAGTTTATCGGGAGAATTATTTGTGTATTCCAATTTCTGGACGCCATTGATGATATTCGTTTGAACATTCACATCCACATTCATATTATATTGGACTCTTTGCTGCCAGCGACCTGGCTGAGCAGAAACAAAAATTAAAAAAGAAAGATTAAAAATTAAGAAAAGACACAGTTTTTTATTCATGATTTCGATTTAAAAAATAAGGTTGTAAACTTCGTGAAAAATGGAGTGAAAAAAAAGAAAATGATGTAAGCGCTTATAGTAAAGCAATAAATATGGCACATTTCTGTTTAGAAACTGAAGTAGGCTTTTTCAAATTTTTGACTCACGCCTGTTTATTCTTATTACTTTCTTTTGAAAAAGAAGGCAACTGCCAGTGGTACCTTAAAGCCGATAAACGTATTAAAAAGCATAGCACAAATCCTGCCGGAGAAACCCAATTATTAGGAAAATTCCAATAATGTCCGAGCACTACAACCAAAGCACCAAGGAGCGCTGCAGAAGCATAAATCTCTTTTTCAAAAATAACCGGAATACGGTTCAAAAATATATCCCGGATAACACCGCCGCCAACAGCTGTAATCATTCCCAATAAGACGGCTGCCTCATAATTGTGAGTAAGGGCAAGTGCTTTTTCGGCACCTGAAACAGCAAAGAGCGACAATCCCAACGCATCAAATATCAGTACCGGCCGGTTAAATAATTTCAATAAGGAGTCCAGGCTCATAGTGATGATAGCCGCAATAACTGAAACAAGCAAATACCGCCAGTCGGATAATCCCGCGGGGGGAATCGCTCCAATAGATATATCACGCATGATGCCGCCGCCACAGGCAACAGTAAACGCCACTACCAAAATCCCAAATATATCCAAGCCTTTTTGTTTGGCAGCCACAGCTCCGCTTATTGCAAAAGCAAAAGTGCCTGCCAGATCAATGAATGTATATAATGAATGCAGCTTTTCCATATTTCTGGGCATGATTTTATTAAGCCAGGATCGGCAGCGGCCTACGCCTTTCTCAGATCAAAATTCGCCAAAAGTTTTCCAATAATTCAACCAATCGATCATACGGCTGGTAAAGCCATATTCGTTATCAAACCATGCTACTACTCTTGCATGGTTACCGATTACAGCAGTTTGCGTTCCATCAATAACGCATGAATGACTATTGCCTTTTATATCCAATGAAACCAACGGCTCTTCTGTATAATCAAGGATTCCGTTGAATTCATTTTGGGCGGCAGTTTTAAACAATTTATTCACTTCAGATGCGGTTGCATTGTTTTTTAGCTGAAGGGTAAATGAAGCCATGGCTCCATTGGCAACCGGCACTCTGGTAGAAAAAACATTTATTTTCTCCTTTAATGCCGGAAATAAACGGTTAAGTGATTTATTAAGATCAATGGCAACAGGAATGATAGATTCAGCAGCAGCTCGGCCTCTGCGAAATTGAGAATGAGGCATATCTACCAGTGCCTGCCTTGAAGTGTAAGAGTGAAGAATATTGATATGAACTGAATTGATTCCGATTGAATTTAAAATATAAAGAACGTGTACGGTACAATTGGTCATACAGCCCCCAGGTGAAAGAATCTCTATTTGATCAATAGATCCATTTTGATTAAAACCATAAACCAACAAAGGAATGTCGTCTGCTCCGGTTGTTGATAATAAAACTTTTTTGGCACCTGCAATAATATGCCTGTAAGCACCGGCTTTTTCAGTAAAGGCACCGCTACATTCTAATACTACATCTACATTCAGATCTTTCCAGGGAAGGGTGGCCGGATCAGGGTTTTTGAATGCCAAAATTTTTGTTCCATTTATCAAAAGTGAATCATCTGTTGCCTTGATTTGATCTGCATAAGTACCATAAACAGAATCATATTTTAAAAGATAAGCGAGGTTATCCACAGGCATGATATCATTCACAGCCACTACCTGAAATTTTTTATTGTCCATTAATCTTCTGAATAAAAGCCGGCCAATACGTCCCATTCCGTTTATTGCAATTCTCATCGTTAATTTAAATTTTTAATTGTGCAAATATCCGTAAGAAAATTTATTGCTTAAGGATACTGAGGCACTAACTGCAGTGCGACGCAGTAAAAGCACTTTTATTGCAGATTTCTAATTTGGGTAAAATGGCAATACCGGA
>JBQCFO010000026.1:0-23443 GCA_051959055.1 Ginsengibacter sp.
CAGTACTTTGCTGGGATATTTTTTAAAGTTTGACACCGGCTGGCCAATGAATGGGTTTTTCCGGGGAAAACCGGTTTATTATTTTAGTATGGGCGTGGATTTCTAAGTTTGTCGAAAAGTTAAAACGGCAAAAGTTAAATCCTTCAATCGGGTAACACGCAAATGTGCTAAAATGGGTAATTTTGTAAAAAATTTCTTTACATGATTTACGTAAGCGAAAAAGCAAAAGAAAGGGTATTAAAATTAATGGAAGAAAAAGATTTCAGCCCACAAGACCATTTTTTGAGAGTGAGCGTGGAAAGCGGTGGATGTTCGGGGTTGAGTTATAAAATGGATTTTGACCAGGAAATAAAGCCAATGGACCAGGAGTTTGAAGATAAAGGCATCAAAGTAGTTACCGATCTGAAAAGTTTTTTGTACCTGGTAAATACCACATTAGAATTCAGTGATGGACTGAATGGTAAAGGATTTTATTTCAATAATCCCAATGCCAGCCGAAGTTGCGCATGTGGTGAAAGTTTTAGTGTATAATTTAGAAACAGGAATTAGAAACACGAGTTTCGCTAATGATTTGAAAGAGGCAGTTTGAAAAATCTGCCTTTTTAATTTAATTTCCAGCAAAAGGAGAAATAACCGAAATTCTTATTTTCATTTTTTTGATAAATAATTCCAATCGTTTTTATAAAAAAAAATCCAGCCGTCTTTGTTAAGTAACAGCTGGAATTGTCGTGATTTATCTTAAAAATTATTGTTCCAAAGTAGCATCCATCGTAATCTCAATATTTGAACTTAGTGACTTTGAGATTGGGCAATTTTCCTTCGCCTCCTTTGCACAGGCATCAAATTTTTCCTGGCTGATTCCCGGCACTTTTGCTCTTACCGTAAGGTGGGATTTTGAAATAGCGCCATCACCAAAAGTAATATCACATTTGGCATCGATCTTATCTCCAGTAAATCCAGCTTCATTTAGAACGAAACTTAATTTCATTGAAAAACATCCGGCGTGTGCAGCTGCGACTAATTCTTCCGGATTTGTACCATCTTTGGCCTCGCCAAATCTTGTAGCGAAAGTAAAAGGCGCACTATTCAGCGCTTTTGTTTCGGTAGTTAATGTTCCTTTCCCTTCTTTCCCGGTTCCCTGCCATTCGGCGTTTGCATACTTACTCATTTTTTTAAGTTTTAATGATTATGAATAGATTATTAATATAGTTTAGATGGTTTAGAATCGTTTAAGGATACTTTAGAATACTTTAGAAATTCTGAACCTTCAACTTTGAACCTTCCACCCTCAACTTTTAACCGTGAACCTTCAACTTTCAACTCACGGCTTTGTCTGCACAATATTTTCAATTTTTTCCAACACTTCCGGCGTCAGTTTTCCCATTACTTCTATTGCTTTCAGATTATCTATCAATTGCTCTTTTTTGGTGGCTCCAAGTATCGCTGTTGTTACATGTGGATTTTTGATACACCAGGCAATGGAAAAGGATGCCATGGAAACATCGAGTTCTTTTGCAACTTCTGCCAGCTTTTTTACTTTATTTATTTTATCTTCTGTCATCACTTTATCTTTCAGCCAACTCATTTCAGTCAATGCCAAACGCGAATTTTCAGGAATACCGTTGTTGTATTTTCCTGTCAATAATCCGGATGCAAGCGGGCTCCAGATCGTAGTTCCCAATCCAACAAAATCATAGATCGGCAAGAATTCTTTTTCTACTTTATATCTTTCAAACAAATTGTATTGCGGCTGTTCCATTGTGGGACCTATCAATTTGTATTCCCGGGCTACACGATGCGCTTCCATAATTTCCACCCCGCTCCATTCGCTGGTTCCCCAATAAAGAATTTTTCCCTGTTGAATTAAAGTATTCATTGCCCACACAGTTTCTTCAATGGGTGTTGTTCTATCGGCGCGGTGGCAAAAAAATAAATCAAGATAGTCTACCTGTAATCTTTGCAACGCAGCATTACATGCTTCCACCACGTGTTTGCGGCTTAGCCCTTTTTGATTGGGTCTGTTATCCTTGCCATATAATCCAAAAAACACTTTCGAAGAAACAGTAAACGAAGTTCTGTCCCAATTTTTCATTTTCAAAACACGTCCCATCATTTTTTCACTTTCACCTCCCGCATACGCTTCTGAATTATCAAAAAAATTGATACCGTTATCGTAAGCAATTCCCATCAGTTCACCAGCCATTTTATCGTCTATTTGTTTTTGAAAACTTACCCAGCTACCGAAGCTCAAAACACTTAATTGCAATCCGGATTTTCCCAAACGCCTGTATTCCATTTTTTAAAAATATTTGTTTAAAATTAAGAAGAAGAATTTACGAGTTTAGTAAATTAATAAATTATTGAATTACCTATAGAACTGAAACTGTTTTTCTATTCAAATGTAGGAAACCTTTATTCACATGCGACAATTTCAAATGCCTGTGTAATTATTGCCTATTCACGATTCACGATTCACTATTTTACTGTGGAAATTCAGATGAACTTACTCTCACAATTCCCCTGCCATTTATCAGGTGCCAATTGGAAAAATCCTGTGGGGCATCTAATCCATCGCCATCGAGTATTTCAGTGGGCGTGCGGATTCGAACCGGTTTATCGGTATAAAACTCTTCACCGGTTCTGCGACGGTCCCAATATAGCTCATTGCAATAAAGCGTATCACCTTTTTTATTCATGACGACTACGCTATCCTTTAAAAAAACTTTGCTTTCTGTTTCAAAATATTTCGCATAATGAGCATCCATTGTGCTTTCTATTCGGAGGCTGTCGTCAAAAAAATCTGCATGGATGGTTTTGGTAAATTCAATAAAGGGAACTGCTTCCTGGTGCCGGAGCATCAAAGGAGCCGTGATACGCGATTTGGTTTCATTACCAAGCGAATAAAGAATTTTTACATCTTTGGCTACTTCCACGCCCGTTCTTTTAGCAGTAATTTTATTAATATCCTCCAAAGAATTTTCGCAGGATAAAATAAAAAAGCAGCCGATATATAAAGCCGCTTTTATCAAATTATGTTCGTTCAAATTCAAAAAAATCATTCCTAAAATATTGAACGAAGATACAATGAATCGTTTTTATTTTTTTCAAAAACGCTTTATGCTTCCATTGAGCTAAAATAACAGAGTCAAACCCGGATGTGGTGTTCCCAGGTGAAAAAATTTTAATAAATTAAAAATCCGCTTATTTGAATTGCCCAATGCAAAATTTAATGTAGCGAGATAAAACCACAACTAATAAGGTATTGTCAAAAGCGGGCTGACAGAATTAATCTAACGTTAGTAATTAAATTGAGCGAGAAAACGTTTGCTGAAGTAACCCGTGAGGTGGCATAAAAAACGATACATAAAGCAGAAAGACTTCAAAGAAATTACTGGTATTTCTGGCGGATAAACCAAATATCGCTCAAAGAAAAACCAAGGCTAAGCTTATAAATGTTTTCAGTTAAATTATTTTGGTTGTTGCCGCGATTGCCATATTCAAATGTAACATTCATAATGCTGTATTGATGATCATAAAAGCTATGTTTTAATTTCATCGGAAATGCGCCGCCAACACTAATGGTATAAACAGGCAAAGAATGATCGGCTGCTATATAATCCTGACCAAAAGAAAATCCGGCTCTGTATTTTACGTAGTTAAAATACCCGGTGGAACCTAAAGAAGCGGGTAAATATTGCAATCCAAACCGTGCCGTCCAGCTATTTTGGACCAAATCTTTTTGGCCGAAAAAACGATAATTTTCCCATTGAGTTGTTTCATAATCGGCGCCAAAGGTTAAATGATCATTAGAATAAGAAAATCCGGCTCCAAAAGTAGCGGGCATTTGTACTTTACCTTTCTGGCCAGCCACTTGTGATACAGTATCTATTGGTACCGGGGCGCCGGTGCTGCTATAGGCAAAAGTTTCAAGTATGTCATCTTTAGTTGCATGATATTGCTTCTGCAGATTTCCATAAGCTCCAAAGGTTAATTCTCCTTTTTTTAATTTAGCAGAATATTGTACTCCGGCATCCAAAAAGATACCGCCAAAGCGGGTTTGAGTACCAGAATGTGTTTTATAATAATCCAATGTATCGTTGCTGAAAGTTAAACGGGTATCATAATCTTTTGAGCCGAAGAGATAACCGGTATTAAAGCCAATGCGAAAATTTTTAAATCTTAAGGCTGTTCCGATGAATGCCTGATCTACGCCACCGTTTCCTTGATATATAGTGGAAATAGTATCTACCGAATTGCGGGAGGTACTTTGTATTTTATAACTGATATTTGAAGCCTGTCTCAGCCCAAGAGCCATTCCCCAGGATGTTTTATTTTTTTGTGCTTTTTTATTTCCTCTTAATAACGGAAAACCAAATTGCAAATAAGGTACAATGGCATTATTTGATTTGTAGCTCCCGACAGGATTTGCACTTTTTATTTCTCTTCCATCGTATTCAAGGCCAATATCGAGTGTCGAATAAATAAGATCGCTATAAGTAGCCGGGTTGACGCTATTGATAGAAGTAGGATCAGAATATCCCGCAGAAATGCCACCCATAGCCCGGTTTGCGATATTTGACGGAGGAACAATATTGCCTACGCCGTAGCGCGAATAAGGAGAATTATCCTGAGCCATGCAAAACAGCGGAAACGCAGCAATTAAAAAGCAGGTAAGTTTAATTTTTATTGTCGTCATTATATTTGCTGATTGCATATAGTCCTTTAAGAATCAAATAGGGGTCGGCAAATATCTTATTTTTAAGGTGCTGCACAAAATTGGCCGTATCGCCGCCGGTTAAAAGCACGTTAAAGTTGTTAAACTTTTCTTTATATGCATCTATGATTCCGTCAATCTCGGCGGCCATTCCCAGCAAAACGCCGCTTAGAATATTGGTTTCTGTATCATAGCCAATCAGGGGAAAATTCCAGTCTACAGCGACTAATGGAAGCTTGGCCGTATAATGATTTAATGCCTTAAATCGCATTTCCATTCCCGGAGAAATACTGCCACCGTTGAAACTGTTGTATTTGTTGATAAAATTATAAGTAATACAAGAACCAAGGGCAATCACCAGGTTATTTTGGCCCTTATAAAAAAAAACAGCGAAGGCTGCCAGAGCTAACCGGTCAGCACCGATGGTTTCAGGTTTTGCCACGGGAGTTGTAAATGGCAATTTGGTGCTGGAATCAAGTTTTACAAAAGACGATCTTTCTGATAATATTTTTTCTGTTTCGCGAGAATGATGAATAACAGAAGATAGTATGGTGGATTGTGGTTTGTATTTATCCAAAATATCGTGGATTGTTCCAGGATGATCATTTTTTAAAGAAATCACTTCCGCTAAACGGTCTATTACAAAAACACCGCATTTAAGCACTGTATTTCCAAAATCAAAACAAAGGGTTGTCTTGCTCAAAATTTTCCAGGTTTTATTGATGCAAATAAAGTTAAATATTGTGAAACTTTCAGTGCGGGGAACATTTTAAATCACAATTAATTTTATTGTTGGTTCAAGGGCTTACATTTGAGCAATCGAAAGAAGTACTTTTAACTAGTAATTACAATATGATAATAATTTTTTTGTAAGGGTGAAAATATAAAAAATGCTGAAAGAATTTGGAATAGACGGAATTTATATCGTTCATGCTAAAACAGGATATGAAGTTCACCAAAAGCGTATTGAAAAAATTTTCGGCGAATTAAACCTGCAACCTGAATTTGTAACCGATGGCGATATCTCCAATTTTAATCCACAACTATTACAAAAATACTTTTGCAGTTCAATTGAAAATAAACTTTCAAAAGGGATTCTTTCCTGTACGCTGAACCATATATTTTGTTATGAAAAAATGGTGCAGAATAATAACCGGTATGCTTTAATTTTTGAAAACGATCCGTTTTTTTTGGGAGATTTTTTAAAAAAAATAAAACGCGTAGCCATTGAAGCAAATACGCTGGAGCCTGGCTTTATTATTTCTCTTGAAAACACTACTTTAAAATTCCCTCATTTCAAAAAAATAAAAAAAGAGAAATATTTGTACGCAGCTACTGCCGGCAGATGCGCCGGAGCTTATCTCATTGATCTGAAAGGGGCAAAAGATATTCTTGAAGATTTAAAAACCGATAAATGCTGCCAGGTAATCGATTGGTGGCACAATACTTTAATCAACAAAAAAGTGATCAAAATGTATTGGGCGCATCCGCCATTGGTCGAGCAGGGGTCTCACAATGGATTATTATCTTCTACCATTTCCAGTAAAAATAAAAGTATGGGAAGAAGAATCAGATGGCAAGCACAAAAGTTTTATAAGATGTACGTTTACCGGTGGTTCAAGTAAAAAGCCTGCAAAGATTGAAACTAAAATAAAAATTTCGAAGTCAGCAAACAAATAAATAAGCGTGGTTTGTAATTTCTCTGTCTTAACTTTCTATTCGCCATTCATTTCAGCCAGCTTTACATTTTGAAAAGAACGCCGGCAAATACCTGGTAATTCCCGGATCCACCAGATCCCATTCTGTAAATGCCGGTAATTTCGGTTGCTTGTGCATCTGTAAGGTTTTGCTTAATCAGTCTGGAAACAATGAAAGGCACGTATGCATACACTGAAGCTTTTTTCATCTTATAAATGATGCCCGGCTCAACAGATAAATTATGCCCGGGCCTGCGCAGCCCATCATTACCTCCAAACAGATCACGAACAGGCACACCTTCATCGCGCAAGCCTGCTGAAAGGGCCAGCTTATTAAAATTGTAAACAAAGCCGGCACGCAATGAATATACATCCGGCACACTATATACATCTGCTCCCGTTTTTATTTGCAGACTTGTCGGCGCATTTCCAAACGTAGTTGATACGCCATTCACATCTCTTGGGTTTATCAGGTAATAAAAATTGCCATACAAGCTTAGTAATTGATTAAAAAAATAAAAGGCATTCAACTCTGTTGTTACACCGGTACCGCCGTCTCCGAGCGCGATTGATGCATTAACAGGCGCAAGTACTTTTGTAGAATCATTTCTATAAAAATAGTCCTGGTATTTATAATCGCCGGTTGGAAATTTGACGCCAAGGCCCAATTGTATATTGCCTTTTTGAGAAACTGACGGTGTTAATAACCATTTATAAACAGTAAAACGAATATCGCCCAGGCCGAAGGTGTGCGTTGTATGCCTTGGTGTGCCCGCGCCTCCATGTTCCAGGGAGGCCGTGCGCGAATTGGCTCCAAAAGGAGTACTTAAATCTATTGACCATCCTTTATTAAAAAGCCTGTCAACTGATATATCGGTTGTAAAGGAATTAACGACAGACTCGTCCTGCCTGGGAGTTTTTTGATCGGCCGTACCTTTGAAATCCCTAAATGATTTAAAGTAGCGGTTATTAATATTTAATTGCCAGCTGGAACTGCTAAATGCGTTGTCTGTAAGGTTATATTGCCCGAATCCTGAAATATTGTGAACCATAATGCAACCCTGAGGGTATGCAAAACCGATAGACAATAAAAAAACCACTGAAAGAAAAATAAACTTTTTCATGATTCAAGATTTTTATTGGTGAATATTTTTTCTGTTTTCTTTTCGGTAACTGAAGTATTTTTTGAATGATTATTTGTGCCGGCTGATGCCGGGGATATAGATGAGGCATTCAAAACTTTATTGACATTTTGTTTGAAAAGCCTTCCTATAGGCAATTCATTTTTGCCAATCTCAATGAGGTCTGCATTATAAGAATCAATCTTATTTACCGCGACAATAAATGAACGGTGAATTCTTAAAAAAGATTCTCTCGGCAGTGATTCCTCAAGGGTGGAAAGAGGACGCTTTGTAATAATCATCTTTTTGGCCGTTATAATTTTGATATAATCACTCATCCCCTCTATATAAAGAATATCGTCTAAAAGTACTTTTACCATTTTTCGGTCGGCACGTACATATAAACATTGATTCGGCGATTCGGGAATAACATGATTTGCCTGAAAGGCGGAATCCGGTGCATCAATTTCTGTTTGCAAAACTTTATTGATGGCTTTTAAAAAGCGTTCGAAAGAAATAGGTTTTAATAAATAATCCACGGCATCCAGCTCAAACCCTTCTACAGCATATTTTCTGTATGCCGTGGTAAAAATCACTTTCGGCGATTTTTTTAATGCGCGGATAAAATCCGTGCCCATAATTTGCGGCATTTGTATATCAAGAAATAAAAGATCTACAGAAATTTCCTGTAGCATTTGCAACGCCTGCACTGCATTAGCACAGGTTCCGGCCAGTTCGAGGCATTCTATTTCAGCGATGTATTTTTTTAATACCGATAATGCCAACGGCTCATCATCGACCGCTAAGCAAATGATTTTTTTAACTGACATGATTCAGGTTTTTAACGGTGATAATTTTTCTTCATGTAGTTGAGGGATCGCTTTTTGTTTTTCCAATTTTACTTTCATGCTTACTTTAAAAAGTTTTTCAGAAGGATCGATATTTAACTGATGTTTTCCCGGATAGAGTAACTCTAATCTTTATTGTACATTGAGTAATCCTATCTTTTTTCTTTCTTCCTGCTTTTTTTGTGCAACATGGCCATTACTCACCCGAAATTCGAGCCACTCATTTCCCGTTTCAATAAACAGATCAATGACGGCTTTATCTATCATTTTGCTGGCTCCGTGTTTAAAGCAATTTTCAACAAATGGAATCATTAATAAAGGGGCGATTAACCTATCATCATCCGGGCTGTGACGAATATCCATACTCATTTTCAACCGGTTTCCATACCGTATTTTTTCAAGGCCGATATAATCAAGCAACATTTTTATTTCTTTATTCACAGGCACTAAAGATGCAGATCCCTCATGGATCATATACTTTACCATCCCTGATAATTTTTTTATCGTAATAGCCGCTTTTGGGGAATCATCGAGGGTAAGGGAATAAATATTGTTGAGCGTGTTGAATAAAAAATGGGGATGTACCTGCGCCTTTAGTAATTGCAGTTCGGCCTGTGAATTTTCATTCATCAGCATTTCATTTTCCCTTTGTTTTTGATACCAGTTTTTATAATATTTTACCGACAGTATAATCCCACAGGAAACAAGAGTACCCGTAAAATGGACATTGCTGTAAATAATATAATACCGGTTCAGGAATGGAGTCAAGGGCTTTACCGCATTTGGATCGTAGAAGTAAGGCAGGGATTTGGACATCCACACATAAGTATTGTACCACACATAAGTAAAATCAAAAAAAGTAAGCCAGTATTCACCAATAATTGCCAAAATAAATAGTACGGCAAATTGCCAGTATTTCTTTTTTTGCAAAAAAGGAATTACAAAATAGATTGCAACATAACAAAAAACAATTTGCAAAAGCACGCGATTAAGTGAAACAACCAACTGATAAATAATAAAGTTTTTCATTCCGATTACATCGGGTGTCTGGTTTCTTAATTGTGTGCAAGCCAGATAGAAATACCACCCTGTCCAAAAGATAAGATGACGCGCGATTCTTGTGCGCCTGTTGTTGGAAAATATCAATTCATGCATAGTCATGATAAAATGAATTCTTTTTTTTGTTCCGCAATGAATGGCCTCATATTGGCTTTTAGAATTAACAATAAACGCGTGATTGCATTTTCTGAATGAACATTAAAATTGTATTTTCCCGGATACAATATCTCTAATCTCTTCAACGATTTTATCCATTGATCGCCTTCTTCATTGAATCCATTTTTGAAATTGCTTTTGCACTGCAGCAGGAAATGTATTTCGTCCTGTTCTGTGTCAATTTCCAGTTTCAGTGAAAGCGTTTGTTCTGGCGTATTGAGAAATTTTTCCAGACAATTTTCCACCAGAGATAATAATAATAAGGGAGCAATAAGCAAATCTTTGATTTCATTTTTTTGATTCACTTGAATGAACAATCTATTGGGATAAATTGTTTTTTTTAAACTTAAATACGATTGCACGATTTCCAATTCTTTTTCCAGCGGAACCCTCGCTTTTTCATTTTCATATAAAAGATAACTGAGCAAGTCTGAAAGTTTCAAAATTGTTTCCGGCGATTGTGGAGAATGTTTGACCACAAGATGATAAAGATGCATTAAGGATTCATAAAGGAATTGGGGCTGAAATTGAGTTTTTAATAACTGCATTTCTGTATTTATTTTTTGTCGTTGCAGGGCTTCATTTTCCTTTTGTTCAATATCCCATGTTTTAAACAGTTTTATAATGGTCGCCAATACGGATGAGGTGAGTGGAAGCCCGATTCCATAACGAACCGGCTGAAACCATTTAAAAGCAACCGGCAATTTTTGAAAGGGAATATGTGTGGTAAGCCGCGCCAGGAGCATCGTAAGCAGCAACGCCATAAAAAAATAAACTATCGTAAAGCCGGATACTATTAAAATCAGCTTGAGATATTTTTCGGTGAGAATATATCGTGGTAACAGAAAATAAATAGCCACATAAACAGCAATAACGCTTACCGGGAAATAAATCATCAATTTAAAAGCCTCGAAATAGGTTTTCGGATTTGATAAATCTTCGGGCTTTGATGGAATCAGGTTGACATAGTAGAAATAAACTAAAAAAACCATCCAGAAAATAAGATGCCTTGAGATGCGGAATGGCCGTTTTTGGGAGAATATGAAATCATAACTTCTCACAGTGTTTTCTTTCTCACATAAAGTTAGGATTTTCGAAAAATGGAAACTTATTTTTTCAAAATAAAATTGGTGAACGATGTTTTTTGTGGGACGAATGCCGTTTACCGACAGTAAACGTACATTAAAACCATCCTTGCTTTTCAAAAAAATCCATTTTTAAGTTAGGAATTGAATACCCATGTTTGTCGTCGGCAAATGGTATTTGCATGTTTGTTTTGGTTAAGTACCTTTTGACACAAGTCTTTGGCCGAAAAGGTAAAAAACCGGCCTGTCCATGAGAGTAAATTTGAAATAGAAATACATTTTTAAATTTTTATTATCATGAAAACAACAATCATCCGGAGCCTGGCGCTCCCGCTCGCAGCAAGTTTCCTCGCAACACATTCGCCGGCACAAAACACACATATGAAAAATGAAGTTGCCCAAGTTTCCTATTATCAAAAGGTTAATAAAACACCTTTTTCAACAAACGCTCAAAATGCAATAACATCAACAGCAACTGTACCTTACAACCAAAAAGTATTTCAGGAATTTCAAAAGAAATTTTTGGATGCAATCAATGTAAGCTGGTCACTGGAACATAATGGTACCTATCATGCATTTTTTCGGAAGGATGGATGCCTGAACGCTATTTTGTTTGATAAGAAAGGCAAAATGGTTTACCTGATTAATTATCTTTCACCAGATCAATTGCCGGCAAATGTAAAAAATTTGATGAATGACAGTTTTGAAGAGTATAAAATAACCAATGCTGTAAAAGTGTTTGACGATAATCGTACCCTATGGGTTTTAACCCTTACAGGAGTAACCCACTGGATAAAGGTGGTGGCCGAGGACGGCGAAATTCAACAGGTAGATAAGTATAAACTGGCAAATTGAAATGCAACTTACACAAATGAAAAAATTCTAAAGAGACCAGCAAACGAATAACTCTTTAGAACTTTTTCATCTTCATACAAATTCTTATACAAATTTTTTAAAAACAGAAATCAGGTTTATTTGTTTGTTTACTGAATGGATCGGCTAAACGTGCAGGTCATATTCAATAGCAGTTCTTTTTCGTGGATTAATCATTCATTTCTATAAACTATCCTTCAATATCGTTAAGTAATCATTATTACTTTCTTTCAGATGAATGCAGAAATAAATTTGTAGCTGTTTATAATTTTTCCAAAATCTATTTACCGTTGGCATTATTCATCAACAAATTAAATCAACAATTATGAAACGATTATTTATCTTGTCAAACAACTCTACTCTCAGATGGATGTTGTTTTGGATAATTCTATTAAGCAGCAGTTTTATTGCCTGCAATAAAATAGAACAAAATCCGGTCACTCTCAGCAATGATGCTGCACACTATTCTTCGGATGTAATCGACAAATGGATCACGATGCAGATACGACTGATGCGCGATGCTACCGGAATCCCCAATGTTGCATTTTCCAGGTATTATGCCTATACCGGCATAGCAGCATTTGAGGCACTGGCGCCCGGCACAGAACTTCGTGAGATAACCACCGGAAAATGGAATGGATTAACGGGATTGCCGCAGGCAGAATTTCTAAAAAAATATTATTGGCCCGCAAGTGTCAATGCTTCGCTTGCTTCTATCAACAGAGAAATTTTTACCAATGCCAGTACAACTGATAAAGCAGCAATTGATTCTTTGGAAAGTGCCCTGAATGCTTCATATCTTTCTGCACAAAATGCGGATGTAATTACCCGCTCAAACGATTTTGGAAAAAATGTGGCCACAGCAATATTCAATTGGTCGCAGACTGATGGAATCATGCACGTTAGCGATCCATATACTCCACCAGTGGGTGCAGGTCTATGGGTTCCTACGCCCCCGGCTTTTGCTGCCGCCAGCACACCGTATTGGGGCAATTTAAGACCGATTATTGCAGGCAGTATCGATAATACCCAGCCTGGTCCGCCTATTGCCTATTCTGAAGATCCGCAATCTCCATTTTTTCAAATGGTATTGCAGGTTTATAATGTCCATCAAAATATCACTCCCGATCAGACCGCCTGGGCTTTATTCTGGAGAGATTTTCCGGGTGTGACTACAGGCGGCCACTGGGAAAGTATTTTGCAGCAGATGTTGAAACAAACCAATACCCATCTTGATAAAGCAGCATTTGCTTATGCAATCACCGGCGTTTGCAATAGCGATCCAGCCATCAGTTGCTGGCAAACAAAATATCATTATAACCAGATACGCCCCATAACTTACATTCAAAATGTAATGGGATTCACCACCTGGAATTCAACGTTAACCACACCTGCCCATCCGGAGTATTCTTCTGCTCACGCGGTTATTTCCTCTGGTACAGCAGAAGCATTTACAGTCCTTTTTGGAAACATAGGAAGTTTTACGGATCATACTTATGATTATCTCGGTTTTGCTCCAAGGACTTTTAGTTCATTCCGCGCTATTGCCGAAGATGCAGCCAATTCAAGGCTTTACGCCGGAATCCATTATCAACCATCGATTGATACGGCTTTGATACAAGGAAGAAAAGTAGCCGCAAATATTTTCAACAAACTCAGAATGCAATCTAATTAGCCGGAGAATCGAAATGTTTTAAACAAGTGGAAAATTCTAAAGAGTCAGCGGTTCCGGCTCTTTAGAATTTTTTATTGCCATATAAAAGTAAAAAATAGAAATCGGGCTTATTTGTTTATTTGCTTAATCAATTCTATTTTCCTGATGCTCTGTTCACGCTGTTTCTGCCAAAACGTTTTTTTACTTCATCCAGGCTTTTGTATAAAGAATTTTTCCTTTCAGAATCATGAAATAAATTGGCCTGAACTGCATCGTCACTAAAATTGCTGAGCCGGACCCCCAATAAACGGACCGGCTTGCCTTTTTTATATAATTTATGAAAAAGCGCTTTGGCAACAGGAATAATTTCATCATCTGCGGAAGTATAGTGAATGCTTGCCTGGCGCGACGTTGTTTCAAAATCAGGATAACGCAATTTTATAGTAACACAGCCGGCAACTTTTTCTTCTTTTCTTAATTCAAAACAGACTTTTTCTACCATTCTTACAATTTCTGCCATCAATATTTCTACATCCAAAACATTTTCGTGAAACGTATTTTCTTTGGAAATGGATTTGGGTTCGCGGTATTCGGTGATAACAGAAGTGTGATTTCCCTGCGCTTTATTCCACAATTCGTAGCCCCATTTCCCTAAAAGTTTTTCGAGGTATTCCGGACTGGTCTCATGTATATCACGAATCAATTTTATTCCATGATAAGTCAAAATTTTATTGGCCTGTTCGCCCACACCGGGAATTTTATTTACTTCCAAAGGTGCTAAAAACTCTTTTTCTTTTCCCAAAGGAACCTGCAAAAATCCATTTGGTTTCGCCTCATTGGTAGCCATTTTTGCCACCATTTTATTTTTGGCAATTCCAAAAGAAATGGGAAGACCGGTTTCCTCAGTAATTAATTTACGCAGCTCAATTGTCCATTTCAACGGATCAAAAAATGTATTCATTCCATGCAGATCTATGTAAAATTCATCAACGGAAGCTTTTTCAAACAGAGGCGCTTTGGAAGCGATGATTTGTGTCACCCATTTTGAATACTTTGAATACTCGGCATAATTTCCCGAAACCACAATCGCCTGTGGACAAAGACGCATGGCTGTTTTCATCGGCATTGCTGAATGTACTCCAAACTTTCTCGCCTCATAAGTACACGTTGTCACAATGCCTCTTTCTTTTTGCCCACCCACAATTACCGGCTTGCCTTTCAATAAAGGGTTCTTCAATATTTCTACTGAAACAAAAAAAGAATCAAGGTCAAAATGGGCAATCATTTTGTTAGTATCTGATAGTTGAAAACTACTGATTTTTGTTTTATAACCAATAGTAAAAAAGAAGAGTGGCAAATTTAAATGTGTTTTCGATACAAGCGCCTTTCTAAAATTTCGCCGCTTGTTTTTTGGACACTAATTTCTTTCTGTTTAAAAAATTGTATTATTCTCAACCTGATGTAGTGTTGCAACAGAATAGGATAAAAATTGTAGATAACATTTGTAACCATCATAATAAATGCCCAGCCATACTGCTTTTGAAATAATGCATAACCGGTAGTAAATGTAAAAAAGATCAGCATCAGGAAATGAAACTTTTCAAACAGATAAGTCTGCTGCAGAAGTTTTTGAATCGAAAAATTTTTTTTAGACAGTATTTTGTAAGCTGGATATTTTCTCCTGATTAAGGCGTTAATAATTTCCCCGTTTTGTGTGAACTTATTTAAAAAAACGACGCCTGTCTTTTTATAAAACGATTCTGTTTTACCAAATTGTAAACTATGGAAAAATGATTTTGGAAGAAAAATGGAAATCATACTCGCTGTCAGAAAAATGGCAAATAATCCTGCATTCATAAAAGAATAACAAAATACCGAAACCGGAGTAAAACAAATTAGAGACCATACAACATTGGGAATCATATTATATGCCGCAACTGTTCTTTTTATTTTCGCTGTTTCTGTTCTTGTCATCAGAATGTATTACCTGATTCTTAATATTTCTTCACAATTTCGATAATTATCCCAATACATTAGCGGAACGTATTCGCATGGGTTGCTTCAGTTATGATAGTTTTTAAACCGGGCATCAAATAAAAAGAACCGCAAAGTTTTTTCCGCGGTTCTCCGAACAGTACCAGATTATTATTAGGATCGAGCGAATTAATATTCATCATTCAAAGCAAATATAGGTTTGCGATACATCCACTGTCCACCGGTAAAATCAGGAAAATCTACGGTTTGATTTCCAAGTTCAATAGATTGTTCGCTCAATGGAGTAATGGCGCTGTACACTGCCGCATCATACACGTCCATCGGTGTGGGTGTTTTTCTTTTTATAGATTCCACAAATGCATGAATCACAAAAAAATCCATGCCTCCATGGCCCGCTCCCGCCGTTTCTTTGCTCCATCTTGCCCACAGCGGATGGTCGTATTTATCAAACCATTCTTTCTCATTATCCCATTGATCATTGTTTTTTGATTTATCCTGGATATAAACACTCTGGCTTACATCCATCCATAATCCTTCTGTACCCTGCACCCGAAAACCAAGGGAATATGGACGCGGAGAATTGGTATCATGCTGCAACAAAATTGTTTCACCATTGGCACAATTAATAGAAGTAGTGATCACATCCCCGGCCTTAAATTTCACTTTCGCATTGGGATGATTTTCGCCTCCCATTTTCACAATATGATTGTGCAATCCGCGCGCTTTTGAAGAAAAAGAACAAAGTGAAACAAAACGGTTTCCATGATTGATGTCAATATATTGCGCAATCGGTCCGATTCCGTGAGTGGGATACAAATCACCATTGCGATGCACAGAATGATCGGTGCGCCAATGCGCTTCAGAATATCCTTTTTCACCAAACTCCACTCCGTGGCCATATACATGAACGCCGTCATTAAATAATACCTCGCGAAGATCGTGCTGGTACCCGCCCTGCAAATGAATTAATTCACCAAACAATCCCTGCCGTACCATGTTCAACACAGCCATCACATCTCTACGATAGCACACATTTTCAAGCATCATTACATGCGCTTTATTTTTTTCTGCTGCTTTTACTACATCCCAATGATCCTGCAGGGTGATTCCAAGAATTACTTCTGTGGCAACATATTTCAATCCGGCATCCAATGCACCGATGATCATTGGCTTATGCCATTCCCATGGAGTAACAATGAGAACACCGTCCAATTTTTCTTTTTGCAACAATTGCTGCCATGAATAGATATCACCTGTATAAATTTGTGGCATCTTTTTCCCGCTCTTTTCAATCATCGCTTTTGATTCCCTTATAGCGCGGTCATCCACATCACAAATAGCGATCAGTTCGGTATCATCCCTTCTCAAAACGAGGTCGAGATGTCCTTTTCCTCTTGCGCCTACACCAATAATTGCCAACCGTACTTTTGGAGCAGCGCTCTTACCCGCAAAAATATTGGTAGTAGGAAAAAAGGAAAGACCGACGCCTGCAATGGCAGTGTTTTTGATAAAATCTTTTCGGTTCATGATAAATGTTTTCTTTTAAAAATGATCATTATAAAATAACAGAAAAATTGAAAATAAAACGAATTGTTTATTTATGAGCATGCAACCGATTGTTTAAATTTAAAAATAACTTAAATTAGAACCACGAATCATGATTAATAAAAAATCAAAAAAAATAAATCAAAAGCCGGCAAAGGATTTGGAACTTATCTGCAGAGTTGACTCTTTCCCGACATTCCCGATTTTAGAAATGAAAAAGAAATGCCTGGAAAATTAAAAGAAAAAACATTTGCGGCAGGCATCAAAAAGCCGTTAAGCGTTTACAGCAAACGAAGAAATATCTCATTTTTCAATTTTAATTATGACCAATTTTATTCCCATATTTCCTTTATCCATCGTCGTTTATCCACACGAAGATTTGAACCTTCATATTTTTGAATCTAAATATAAGCAATTAATTAAAGACTGTTTTGAACAAAAAAAACCTTTCGGAATCCCGGTTGTTATCAAAGATAAAGTGAGCGAAATGGGCACTTTGCTGGAAATACTTGAAATTACCAAAACGTATAAAACCGGGGAAATGGATATCAAAACAAGGGGGAAAAAAGTATTCAGAATTTTAGAAATGATTCCTGAAATCCCGGATAAATTATACAGCGGCGCGATTGTAAACTATCCGCATAATCACGAACATGGAAAAAGAATTTTAATAGATAAAGTGATTACAGCCACCAGGCAACTTCATAAAATGCTAAATGTAAAAAAGCCTTTTCCAAAAAATGAGGATGAATTATGGAGTTACGATATTGCCCATTCTGTTGGCCTTACACTTGACGAAGAATATGAATTGCTTTCCCTCATGAATGAACTGCAGCGACAGGAATATTTAAAACGCCATTTGGCGAAAGTAATACCGGTGGTAGCAGAAATGGAATCATTGAAACATAAGATAAAAATGAATGGACATTTTAAAAATATTTCAGGGTTCAAACTTTCTTAAACTTTCAACCTTGAACTTTCAACCTTGAACCTTCAATCTTGAACCTTCAATCTTGAACTCCTTGCTTTCAGCCTTCAGTTTCCATCAGCATATCATGTAAAGTTCTTTTTTCCAAAACCCTCAAAGTAGCATCCCGCGCGATGATCATCATTTTTCTCATGCCGCAGGTTTCTTCATCACAATCCAGGCATTTCTCATAAAAATTTAAACTTACACAAGGCAACAAAGCAATAGGGCCGTTGATCACCCGAATCACGGTTGCAAGATTTAATTTTTTTGGCGAAACTTTTAAGAGATAGCCTCCTCCTTTTCCTTTTTTGCTCTCAAGCAAATCTGCCTTTTTCAGATCATTCAAAATATGTTCTAAAAATTTTAACGGAATTTTTTGTTGAATAGAAATGCTCGAAATTTTTACAGGTTCTTTCCCATAGTTTTCAGCAAGATGAACTAAAGCGCGAAAGGCATATTGGGTTTTTTTTGAAAGCATATTCTGCAATTATTTGGATGCGAATGGAATAAATTTTTTGGCTTATTTGCAAATTTATAAAATAAAACCCTACTAATTTTGTAGGATATTCTTATATTCGCAAAATCTTTCACAAAAAAACAAAATAAAATGAGTTTACAATTAGGCGACACTGCTCCCGATTTCACAGCAGAAACTACTGAAGGCAAAATTAATTTCTATGATTTTCTTGGCGACAACTGGGGAGTCATTTTCTCTCATCCTGCAGATTATACGCCGGTTTGCACTACTGAATTAGGACGTACTGCACAATTGCAAAAAGAGTTTGACAAAAGAGGCGTAAAAGTGATTGCAGTGAGTGTGGATCCACTGGATAAGCATTATGGCTGGAAAAATGATATCAATCAGACGCAGAATTGTAATGTTGAATTTCCAATCATTGCCGATGAAGACAGAACGGTTGCCAATCTTTATGGCATGATTCATCCAAATGCTTCCACAACGGCTACTGTACGCTCTTTGTTTATCATTGGCCCGGATAAAAAAATAAAATTGACCCTTACTTATCCGGCTTCTACCGGCAGAAATTTTACTGAAGTTTTGCGCGTGATTGACTCCCTTCAACTCACCTCAAAACACAGCGTCTCGACTCCTGTGGATTGGAAAAACGATGAAGACGTGATCATTCCGGTAGCGCTGAGCCGTGAAGAAGCAGAGAAGAAATTTCCAAAAGGAATCAGGGAAGTAAATTCTTATTTAAGATATACACCTCAGCCTGAACTGTCCTAAATTTATTTTATGATATTGGATTTATTTTTAAAAAATAAAATTCAGGTTACACAAAAAGGCAAGGATCACCTGGTTAGTTTTGCAAAAGGAATTTCCTGGCGTTTGATTGGAACGATTGATACGATCGTTATCTCTTATCTTATCACAGGGCAATGGAAGTTTGCGTTGAGCATTGGTTCTGTAGAGGTTTTTACTAAAATCGTCCTGTTCTATTTTCATGAGAGGGCATGGCTATATTTTACCAATAAAACATGAAAGATTTACAACCATTAGAAGAATTATTGAAACAGCTTTCTGTTGAAGAAGGATTGCAAAAAGTAGCAGCATTGTATCCGGGGAAAGTGAAATTTTCATCTTCTTTGGGTCAGGAAGACCAGGTACTTACGGATATGATTTGCCGCAATTCAATTGACATTTCCATTTTTACTTTGGATACCGGACGGCTTTTTAATGAATCATATGATCTGCTGGAAAAAACAGAATTGAGGTACAAAAAAAAGATTGAGGTATATTTTCCGAAGGCAAACGATGTGCAACAAATGGTAAATAAAAACGGCATTAACCTGTTTTATAATTCCGTACAAGAAAGAAAGTTGTGTTGTCATATTAGAAAAGTGGAACCGCTAAATCGCGCTCTGGCAGGCGCTTTGGTTTGGGTAACGGGCTTGCGATCTTCTCAGACAACTGTGCGCCATCAACTTCCGTTAATAGAATGGATACCTGAAAAACAATTGATAAAATACAATCCATTGCTTCATTGGAGTTATGATGAAGTGATGAAATACATACAGCTTTATTCCGTACCCTATAATCCTCTGCACGATAAAGGATTTGTAAGCATTGGCTGTGCGCCATGTACCCGCGCCATAGAACCGGGAGAAGACCCGAGAGCCGGGCGGTGGTGGTGGGAAAGTTCGCACAAAGAATGTGGCTTACATGTAAATAAATAATTGAATTATGAAAACATCAAAAAACTATTTTCCCCGCGAGCTGGAGCATGAAGCCATATATATCATGCGTGAGGTGGCAGCACAGTTTGAAAATCCGGTGTTGCTTTTCTCCGGTGGAAAGGATTCGATCACCCTGGTGCATCTTGCACGAAAAGCTTTTTATCCGGCCAAAGTTCCTTTTCCCATGCTTCACATTGATACGGGACACAATTTCTCTGAAACCATTGAATTCAGGGATTGGCTTGCCAAGGAAAAAGAAATGCAACTGATCGTGCGAAATGTACAGGATTCTATCGACCAGGGAAAAGTAAAAGAAGAGACGGGTAAATATGCAAGCCGTAATATGTTGCAGACAATTACTTTACTGGATGCGATTGCAGAATTTAAATTTGATGCATGTATTGGCGGCGCAAGAAGAGATGAAGAAAAAGCAAGAGCCAAAGAAAGGATTTTTTCTGTGCGTGACGACTTCGGACAATGGGATGCAAAAAAACAACGTCCTGAATTATTTGAAATGCTGAATGGCCGGATAAATGTCGGAGAAAATGTGCGTGTGTTTCCGATTTCCAACTGGACAGAATTGGACGTGTGGAATTACATTCGTGAAGAACAGTTAGAATTGCCTTCTATTTACTTTGCCCATGAGCGTGAAATTATTTTTCGCGATGGATTACATTGGCCATATTCACCGTTTCTCAATACCTCCAAAGATGAAATTCCTTTTAAAGAAAAAGTAAGGTTCAGAACCGTCGGAGATATGACCTGCACGGCAGCAGTCTTGTCTGATGCCGATACTTTGGATACGGTAATTGATGAAATTATTTCTGCTACCATCTCTGAAAGAGGCGCCCGCATTGACGATAAGCGTTCTGAAGCAGCGATGGAAAAAAGAAAACAGGTTGGTTACTTTTAAATCGAATAATTGGCTTCTTCGGCAAAATTAGTAGAAAGTAAAAGAAGGTAATAAGGTTGGATTCTATCGTTAATGCGGATTGTTACTAAGGTTAATAGGGTTTTAATTAATCTTTTGAAAAGTCCTTTAAACGACCTCATTACCTTAGTAATTTAGAATACTAACAATTCTAATCAACCTTATTAGCTTATTTTCCAAACAATGGTAATAAACCAAATTAAATAACCAGTAAAGATGCCGATGCTTTTTCAGCATTTTTTAAAATAACAATTTTCAAATTAATTCAAATGGATGTTTTAAGGATTGCAACTGCAGGAAGTGTGGATGATGGGAAAAGCACTTTGATTGGGAGATTATTGCATGATACAAAATCGCTTACCAAAGATAAATTAGAGGCTATAACGGTTACGAGTAAACGAAAAGGATGGGATTTTACGGATCTGTCTTTATTAACCGACGGATTAATTGAAGAAAGAGAACAGGGAATCACCATTGATGTAGCAAATATTTATTTTTCCACTCCTAACCGGAAGTATATTATTGCCGATACTCCCGGACTTGTAGAATATACCCGCAACATGATTACGGGCGCTTCCAATGCGCAGGTTTCCATTATTTTAATTGATGCAAGAAACGGAATTATTGAACAAACAAAACGACATTTATTTATTTCCTCATTGCTAAAAATTGAAACCGTTTTTGTGTGTGTGAATAAAATGGATTTGGTAAATTTTGATGAAGAAATTTTTAATTCCATTCAAAAAGAATTCATACAACTATCAAAAAAAATTGGCTTTGAAGGTGATTTACATTTTGTGCCTATTGCAGCCCGTGATGGTGACAATGTGGTAGAAAATTCTGCAAGAACTCCCTGGTATAAAGGTTCTTCGTTATTGCACTTATTGGAAGAGCTTTCGGTTCATGCAAAAGAAAAATCATTGCCTGCAAGATTACCCGTTCAATATGTGATTCGTCCACACAATGATGAACACCACGACTTTCGTGGATATGCGGGAAGATTGAAAACCGGCACGTTACAAAAAGGAAAGAAAGTAGTGGTTCTGCCTTCGTTGAAAGAATCTGCAATAAAATCACTGTCTGTAGCTGAAAAGCCGGTGGAGAAAGCATTTGCCGGAGAAAGTGTGGTAATAGAGTTAGAGGAAGACATTGATGTAAGCCGTGGAAATATGATTGTAGATCCATCAACTTCTTATCACCAGGTCACCAATATTACTGCTACTTTGAGCTGGATGGAAGAGCAGCCACTTACTCCCGGAAAAACATTTTTGCTTCAGCACAATACGAACCGGGTGAAAGCGAAGCTGGTTGAATTGCAAAATGTATTGGACATAAAAACCATGGAAGAAAAAACGGATGTTGCGCAGTTAAAACTGAATGATATTGGCAGGGTAGTTATTAAAACTGCGAAACCAATTTTTGCGGATACTTACCAGGCAAATCCTGAAAACGGTTCTTTTATTTTAATTGATGAATTTAGCAATAATACTGTCGCGATTGGTTTTATTGAAAGCTTTTGAAAAGATTGACTACAGTAGACGAAGAAATAATGCGATTTTATATTTTCTCTCTGTTCGGTTTCCAACAGCGAAGCTGTCAAAAAACAACAGAAGATCATCTCTTACATTTTTGTTGCTATTGGCTGCCATCCATTAGCACCGGCAACAAATCCATTAAACCGGCTTTTCACTCCCTCGTGGGTCTTTGCGATAAATGAAGATCCCTTTGGTGTTGGGGAAGGAAAAGTGCGACTGCTTCACGAACAAAACGAAAGGCCGTCGTTGATGTGCCGGTTTTCTTTTGATTCGATGTTTTTCAACATTCCCTTTTCACTTAGTTCCACTAATTTGCCCTTTTATATTTTATTATCAAACAAAAAGAACAGCGATCCATTAAATGATATCATATTTTCAGGCATCCCTCTCACGCCCTACCATTCATAAAGTAGGAAATAAGTTATTAGATGAGCATCTGAGCTTATCGGAGCATTCATTAAAAATCGAGGATGAAGTTTTGGATAATTTATTAATGAATTATTTTCTGAAACCATTCGAGAAAGTAAATGAAATATACCGATTCGACCATTCTACCGGCGATTTGAATCTGAATGAGGTGTATCATTTTGCAGAAATTATTTTCAATGATAAAGATACTTTTCATGAAAACAGCCGGCAGATAGCAAAGCACCTGTATGACATCACAAACCATCCAAAAATAAAATCCGGTGAATTGTATCTGTGTTATTTTGCCGGCCTGCAGATAGAAGGAGAATCGTTGGAGGCGATAGGCATTTTTAAATCAGAATCAAAGGAACCTTATCTGAAAGTAATTCAAAAATCAAAGGAATTTGAAATCAACTACGAACAGGAAGCCATCAACATAAAGAAGCTTGATAAAGGATGTTTGATTTTAATACTGAAAAAGCAGCAGGTTATAAAGTGGCAGTGATAGACCAGACAAATAGTACCGAGGCAGCCTATTGGATCGATGATTTTTTGAAGCTAAAGATCAGGAACAACAATTATACGCAGACGAATACGGTCTTAAAAGTTTACAAAGATTTTGTGACGAATCAAGATCGGAAGAGCGTCGTGTAGGG
>JBQCFO010000027.1:0-3225 GCA_051959055.1 Ginsengibacter sp.
GTGGGACATTGCCGGCGATCCCAACTCGCCTTATGTTGATAATCTTGGCCGCGCAACGCCGGTTATTCGTGCGGGCTATAACATTGGCTTATTTCAAAACAGCTACAGAAAAGCTAACCGATATTAAGTCATTAACTGAAATACAAAATTCCTTTATTTCTTGCTTTACTGCCCGGATTGCTGTCGCCACTAACGCGTGATAAAATCAAGCCGTTCCAATTGATTTTCAGTCCAATATTGATGTGTATGGATTTGAGTATATTTGTGTATGAAGATGGATGAATCATGCGAACAACGATTGAAATTGATGATGAACTTATGGAAGACGCAATGAAATGGTCTAATTTAAAAAGCAAAAAAGAACTCGTCAATGCTGCGCTGGGAGAATATATTAAATTGCAAAAAAGACAAGCAATGAAAAATTTGCAGGGCAAAGTAGAATGGATTGGAGATTTAGACAAAATGAAAACGGTCAGAAAATTGAGCAAAATATAACTTCTATTTCTAAATAATTAAAAAATGAATTTTAAATGAGAACAAATATTGAAATTGATGACGAACTGATGAAAAAAGCGCTTAAATATTCTAAATTAAAAACAAAGAAGGAAGTTATCAATGAGGCACTGAATGCATTTGTAAAATATCAAATGAGACTTAAATTATTATCCTTACAAGGGAAAGTAAAATGGGTCGGAGATTTAGATAAAATGAGGAGAAATGCCTAAACTTATTGTTGATAGTTCTGTTTGGATTGACTTTTTTAATAAAAAGACTTCACCTCAAATTGTGCATCTCAAAATGCTGCTACTCATGAGTTTGGAAGACTCTCCAATAATAATTCTTCCTGTAATCATGCAGGAGGTCTTACAAGGAGTGGAAGATGATAAGTTTTATAATCTTATAAAAGAAAATTTAAACGGCTTAGATTTTTTTCAGTATGAGTCTTATGGGTTTTCAATTAAAGCAGCAGAATTATATAGAGCATTAAGGCACAAAGGAGTTACAATAAAAAAAGCTAACGATTGTCTTATTGCAGCAAGCTGTATTGAAAATGACATTCCCATTTTCCATAATGACAAAGATTTTGATAATATTGCAAAACACACATCACTAAAAATTTATAAACGTTAAGAATGACAAAAATTAAAGTAGCCAATCCTGTAGTGGAAATTGATGGCGATGAAATGACAAGAGTAATCTGGAAATACATAAAAGATAAACTGATACTTCCTTATGTTGATGTTGATTTAAAATATTTTGATTTAGGTATTCAGCATCGGGATGCTACTGATGACCAGGTCACTATTGATGCTGCGAATGCAATTAAAGAACATGGCGTTGGAATTAAATGCGCAACCATTACTCCGGATGAAGCAAGGGTAAAGGAATTTGGCTTGAAACACATGTGGAAAAGCCCCAACGGAACCATTAGAAATATCCTGGATGGAACTGTTTTCCGCGAGCCGATTGTAATGCAAAATGTACCGCGCCTGGTACCTAACTGGACTGCACCCATCATTATTGGCCGTCATGCTTATGGAGATCAATACCGTGCAACAGACACCGTGATAAAAGGAAAAGGAACATTAACCATGACTTTTACTCCGGAAGGAGGCGAACCGCAAACTTTTGAAGTGCATGATTTTAAAGGCGACGGCGTAGCGCTTTGTATGTATAATGTAGATGAAAGTATTGAAGGTTTTGCAAGAAGTTGTTTCAATATGGCTTTGAACAAAAAATGGCCTTTATATCTTTCAACAAAAAATACCATTCTTAAAAAATACGATGGCCGGTTTAAAGACATTTTTCAAACGATTTTTGAAAATGAATTTAAAACACAATTTGAAGCAGCGAATATCACTTACGAACACCGCCTGATAGACGACATGGTAGCAAGTGCTTTAAAATGGCATGGAAATTTTATCTGGGCTTGCAAAAATTATGATGGGGATGTACAAAGTGATACACTTGCCCAGGGCTTTGGTTCACTTGGTTTGATGACTTCTGTTTTGATTACTCCGAATGGAAAAATCCTGGAAGCGGAAGCAGCTCACGGAACCGTAACCCGTCATTTTCGGGAACATGAAAAGGGAAATCCTACCTCAACTAATCCCATCGCATCCATTTTTGCCTGGACACGAGGTTTGGCTTTCAGAGGAAAACTTGATGAAAATCAACAATTAATTCAATTTGCAAATGCATTGGAAGAAGTGTGTATTGAAACCGTAGAAAGCGGGAAAATGACAAAGGATCTTGCGGTGTGTATCAGTGGCAATAAGGTTTCACACGGAAAATACTATTTATATACGGAGGAATTCCTTGAGGAAATTAATAACAATCTTGTCAAAAAATTAGAAGACATTCTGTAAAAAAATAAATATTGTTGTAAAGCTGCTGTTTTAGGAACAAATTTTGAGGAACACATAGATTTTAAAAGAAAGAAGCGGTTTTTAAAAATTAAAACTTCAGTTCATTTGCAAGAATCTGGGGTTTTATTTTTTAAAAAATTGAGGAACATGTTTTGAAACCAGTTAGAAGTTCTGGCCTTGCTTTTGAAAAAAGTTAAAAAAAATTTAGATTTTCAAAAAGATACGAAAAGGGTATTTTAGTCGTTATTCATGAGGTTTGGATGACGAACAACGATATTTCAATCTTTTAACTATTTCCATAAAATTTAAAAAGCAGAACATTATTGAAAGTTGTATGTTGTCTAAAAAAAGAATTATAATCAGCTTGAAATTCCAATTTATCAAAAAACCGGTTAAGGATCCAAATGTCTAAAATTCTAGTTGTTGATGATGATGTTGATATTTTATCTGTCATGGAAATCCTGTTATCAATGAAGGGTTTTGATGTGGAAGTTACATCCAAAGGCGAAAACACTTTGACCAAAATACAAAGTTTCAAACCGGATCTCATTCTATTAGACGTGCTCATTTCGGGGTGTGATGGCCGCGCCATTTGCAAAGAATTAAAGTCAAACGAGGCCACAAAGCATATTCCGGTAATTATGTTTTCGGCTCATCCCGGCGCTGCTGCTACGATTGCCGACTACGGTGCAAATGATTTTATTTCCAAGCCCTTTGATGTAAACAAACTGATTGAAAAAGTAAATGCCCAATTGGACATCTCTTTAAATTAACAGCTTTTGCATTTGAAGATCAGTAATTAACTGATACCTCAATAAGGAAATACTGAAAATTCGCATTTTAAAATCACGCAAAT
>JBQCFO010000028.1:0-2334 GCA_051959055.1 Ginsengibacter sp.
CTTTACAATGGGCTTACAGAACCTGGATCAGTACATCAGTGCACAGTTTTACCTGCGTAAGCAAAAGAAACCGGATAACCGTGCACGGGTATGTTTCTATGTGAATTTCCCAGGTAATACAGAAGAAGCATTTAATTTTTACAAGTCCATATTTGGTGGAGAGTTTTCCATGCTAATGCGGATGAAAGATGCACAGGGAATGCCGGTTCCTGAAGGACAGGAAGAAAAGATCATGCACATTGCATTACCGTTCAGTAGCGGACAGGTATTGATGGCAAGTGATAATTGCAATGCTTCCACTTTTAAAGAAGGAAATAATTTTTTTATTTCTATTCATGCAGATAGTGTAGAAGAAGGACAAAAGCTTTACGATGCACTGGCTAAAGGCGGAAAATCTGAGCATCCATATGAAAAACAATTCTGGGGATCCTGGCATGGTAACCTGACAGATAAATACGGTGCAAACTGGATGATAAATTATGATGAAAGCAACCAGTAGTACTTGTTCTCAAATATTTGTAATCAAAATTAAAAGTATTAGTTCGTGCAAACCACGAACTTTTTCATTTTTGGAATCTTCTGCTTTAGCAAATTATATAAAAAGTACCAGGAAGTTTATACTCTGCAAATACTTTCCGTTCTTTGCATTCTGAAAATCGGAACTAAGCTTCTAAACTTTTCTAAACAATCTAAACCCACTAAACTCTCTAAACTTTTTATTTCACCAATCCCCATTCATCATTCACAATGTCATATAACGTAGCACTTACAGGAAGGCCAAATGTAGGCAAGAGCACTTTTTTTAACCGGATGCTGGAACAGCGAAAGTCCATTGTGGATGATTTTAGCGGCGTTACCCGCGACAGGCAGTATGGCTTAGCAGAATGGAACGGAAAAGCTTTTAATGTGATTGATACCGGAGGATTTGTAGCGGACAGCGATGATATTTTTGAAAGAGAAATCCGCAAACAGGTTTATACCGCTATTGAAGAATCGAACGCCATTATTTTTATGGTAGATGTTACTACCGGGATTACGAACCTGGATGAGGATATGGCTGAACTTCTGCGCCGTTCTCCAAAGCCTGTTTATCTGGTTGTAAATAAAGTGGACAATCACCAGAGGCAAATGGAGGCAGCAGAATTTTATAGCCTTGGCTTTGAAAAAATATTTTTTCTTTCATCAATCAGCGGTACCGGAACCGGGGAATTGCTTGATGAAATCTGCTCAAGAATTCCCGAAGAAAAAATAGAAGAACCGGGCACGCTTCCAAAGTTTGCCATCATCGGACAGCCGAATGTCGGAAAGTCTTCATTGCTCAATGCATTGACAGGGCAGGAACGCACCATTGTAAGCGAAATAGCCGGAACCACCAGAGACGCGGTTCATACAACGTATAACCTATTCAACAAGCAATTTGTTTTGATTGATACTGCCGGTATTCGCAGAAAGAAAAAAGTGAGCGAAGACCTTGAATTTTATTCTGTAATAAGAGCCATTAGCGCTGTCGATGAAGCGGATGTTTGTATTTTATTGTTAGATGCTGAAAAAGGCATTACCGCGCAGGATTTGAATATTTTTTCTTTAGCAGAAAAAAAAGGAAAAGGGATTGTTGTTTTGGTAAATAAATGGGATTTGGTAAAAAAAGAGACAAACACTGCACGTGATTATGAAAAGATATTAAAACAAAAATTGGCGCCATTCAATGATGTGCCGATTATATTTATTTCTGCAACAGAAAAGCTACGCATCTTCCAGGCGATGGAGACGGCGTTGAAAGTTTACGAAAACAGGCAACAAAAAATTTCTACTTCCAAACTCAATGAAGTGATGCAAAAGGCAATGGAATCATATCATGCACCGGTTGTAAGAGGCCATGCGGTCAAAATAAAATTTGTTACACAATTACCGACCGCCGTTCCTTCATTTGCATTCTTTTGTAATTATCCTTTAGACATTAAAACTCCTTACAAAAATTATTTGGAAAATCAACTGCGCGAAAATTTTGATTTAAAAGGGGTTCCGATAAGGATTTTCTTTAGAAAAAAATAAAGAAAAACATTTTATTTGGGGAATAAGAAAAGGCGATATTTCTTTGTTTGCTCAGCTTCTTTAAACCTGTTGATTCACGAGTGCAAGAGGGATATTTGCGACAAACGTACAAAAAACATAATCCGATTTATTTGTTGCTTTGCTGCAAACGCATTTTTATTGAGTGCATTTCAATTTGTCGCGGGTTGGTGAGGGCACCAATCCGGGTCAGGTGCCGTGGGGGGGGGGGGGCCCGCCCCCCAACCCCACAAAAAAGAGAAAAAAGGAAAAGCCCACTGAGTA
>JBQCFO010000029.1:0-10539 GCA_051959055.1 Ginsengibacter sp.
TACCCTTGAGTTATAAATCTGCCACCATGGGTTTGGATAATAACCATTGTAGTACAAGTCAAGGAAATAAGGACTGTTTGGATCTTTTAACCGCGGATCATTTAATGGAACATTTGCGCCCTGATTCAACAGGTTCCAATAAACCGGACGTCCTTGCTGGAAATCAGGCCCAACAGTATTTGAATATTTTTGAGCATAACTCAGGTTATAATTTGCAGAGAACTTCCCATACGTCTTCTTACCTGACACATAAAGACTTGTTCTGCGACCCTGGTCTTGCGGTACTACACCTTTAGTAGATACATCCTGTAAAGATAAAAAGTATGAGTTTTTATTATCGCCTCCGGAATAGGATAAATTATTCTGAATCCGGTAACCTGTTTGAAAAAAAGCCCGTCTTGGATCAGGCTTCAGGCCCTGGAATGGCTGTTTGAAGTAAGTGCCATCCGGTCCCGGGCCGCCAAGATAAGCTAAGTTCGGATCACCGTTGAATTCCATACCGTAGTTTTGGTTTTCGTATGGCACATAAAGAATTTCTCCAGTGTAAGGATTCTGGAAATTGTACTTTGGATCCCATGGGTAAGGGCCGGTTTCACCACTACCCGGCGCATATTTATTCTGCAAGGGTGGCATATAAGATAAGCTTTCGAGCATTGTTGTGTTATTGTACTCAATAACCGGTTTGCCCCGTTCACCACCCCTTTTAGTAGTAACAACGAGTACACCGTTTGTGGCATCAACACCATAAAGTGCAGCGGCGCTTGCTCCTTTCAAAACTGTAACGCTTTCCACAGCGTTGGGATTGATCGTGCTCAAAAAGTCGCTGCGAACCGCAACACCGTCTACCACGATCAATGCCTGGTTATCGGCATTCAGGTGGCGATAACCACGAAGAACAACGCGAATACCAGGATCTACTCCGTTATTAACCGTATTGATTTGCAATCCGGCTACCTTACCTGTCAACCCTTCTCCAATAGTAACAGGTTTGGAAAGGGTCAATTCGCTGTTATCCACTTTTTGCGTACCATAGCCAAGCGATTTTGCAGATCTTTTAATACCTAATGCTGTAACAACCACCTCATTCAGCCTTTTGGTACTGGATGCAAGTGTTACATCAACTGAAGTGCGGTGTCCTATTGCCACACTTTGAGTTTCAAAACCAACACCTGTAAATACCAAAGTAGCATTTGCAGGTGCAATAATGGAATACTGACCATCAGCATTGGTTGCGGTGGCTGTATTCGTTCCTTTGATTTGAACCGTAATACCGGGAACTGTATTCCCATCCGGACCGGAAACAATACCTTTTATGGTATGTTCCTGGGCAGTCGCCAATACTCCACTGAGCATTAGAACCGCGAAAAGAGCTAGAAATCTTCTCATGTGTTTATTTTAATTTTAGTTGTAAATAGGAAAATTGGTTTAGCATCAGCACTGCAAAGAGTGTTAGAAATCTTCTCATGTGTTTTTTGTTTTTGTTTAATAAAATTTCGAGTTTGATAAAAGCAAAGTTTTGACTTTTTTATGACTTCTTTTGCATTTAGTTAACATTAGACAAGCGAATATAGATAAACGCTGCTTACTAAAGAAAAAAAAATGACAAAAAATAAACATGAAGAATAACTTTTGTTAACATTATACTAATTTATAAATTATTATAGCAAAGATGGTCAAGTGGTTATATTCATTGTTAAGCGGTATTTATCGAATAATTTTTTTGGTTGTTTTTAGCCAGTAAATTCTTTTTTGATAAATCTCCCTTGTATATTCGAATATTTATCTCCAAAAATTGAAATCAAATAACCGTTATTTCCAGATGTTCAAATGGGCAGGTGTCGTTTGTTGTTTTTACTACTTTAATAACATTTTCCCAAAAACTTCTGTTTTATATTTTTATCCTTTCTTAATATAAAAAAGATAAAATGAAAAAGTTAACTGCTAATAGAATTCTTCAGGGATTACTTTTTTTCATGCTTACCTATCAGCCTGCACTTGCGCAAATTGAATCATCCAATAATCCTTATAGGTTTGCGAAGGTGTATATTTCTGTAGAAACTCCTCAAAATGGAGTAGCTTTTGAAGATAAATCTATCACTATTAATTCTGAAAAAGGCAGTTATGCCTACATAGTTATTAATACCAATTCAAACAATTTGAGGACAAAAAGCCTTACCTTAAAAGCATATAAAAAAATCGCTGGTAATTATGAAAAGATTGGCCAGGAAAATTATTCCGTGAACACAGAGTATTCATATACCCACATCAAATACCCATTCTATACTACCGGCGACTTTGCTTTTGATGTGTTTGACGGGGACAATATTTTTATAGGAACCGGAAAAGTATCAGTAGCATCTAAAGGTAGTACTGAATATACTTCAACAAGTACAGGCAGTAGCAATACTCTTTCTAAATATGCCAACTCAAAAGTATTTTGTTCCATAGAAGTGCCGGTATATGGAATTGCTAAAGAAAGCAGTACATTAATAATAAACAAAACAAATGGCAGCTATGCCTATATTGTAATAGATAATTACCCTACCAACTTTAATGTAAGCTCTATCGTTCTCAAATCCTATAGAAAAGTAAATGGGGAGTGGAAAAGAGTTGACAATAAGACTTACGACATTAAATCTGACTCTTTTTATACCTATATAAAGTACCCTTTTTATGACGCGGGAGATTATGTATTTGATGTATATGACGTGAACAACAACTTTATAAACAGCGGGTATGTAACCGTTACATTTGACAGGTAACAGGGCAATAACCCGGCTCATTTCTTCGATTGAAAGGATATTTTTTTATTAAATTTAAACCGAATACCACGCAAATTTTAAAATTCAGTCTTCCTTACTTTTAAAAAGAAAAATAAATTCTTGCTATTATCGCTGAACACAGCATTGCCTGGAAATATGAATTCGGATTATTTCTTTGTTTACTGTAAACCGGGTTATTTAATACCAGAAAAAGCCGGTTTGGCTTTCAATACCTTTTTATAAATAAGACAACTTTCAATATGCGCTCCGGGCAAATAGCCTGTACTCATAAGAAATTCGTTTACAATTTCTCCTCCGGTAAATTTGAAAGTGGTTTTAAAAATTTTAACCCATTCTGCTTTGGTTTTTGGATGATAATGATCCAACCAGTTTTTAAAAGAACCAAACTCTTTTTGAATTTGTAAAATAGCGTTTGCATTTTCAATTGCGGCGTTTATTTTCAATCGGTTTCTGATAATTCCAGCGTCATTCATTAATCTTTCAAAATCATTTTCATTGAAGGCCGCTACTTTTTTTATATTGAAATTTTTGTACGCTTTTCTAAAATTGTCCTGTTTCTTCAAAATGGTATCCCAGCTCAATCCTGCCTGGTTTATTTCAAAAATTAATCTTTCGAAAAGCTCATTATCATCTTCAATCGGAAATCCATAAAAATTATCGTGGTAAATACGGTGTACATTATCTTTATCCATCAAAAGTATGGCTTCGCAATAGGAAGAAGGTTTTTGCATTTGTTTTATTTTCAAAAAAGTAAATAGAATAGAGTACTTGAAACAAATTTAATTTAGCTGCAAAATTCTTACATAACAGCAAACAAACAAATACCTTAAAAATGTATTTTTAAAATTAATCATTTCTATGGCTGACGTTTTTAACCCAAATGAAAATTACATTTTAGAAGATGAGCGCGTTTTGTTACGCCCTTTACAGTGGGAAGATATAAAATTCTTATTGCCATTTTCTGTGAATGAACCGTATCTGTGGAATTATTCATTGATAAGTGCTGCAGGCGGCACGGGCCTGGCAAATTATATACAAATCGCTTTGGAAGCAAGAGTTTCAGGCAAAGAATATCCCTTTATTGTTTTTGATAAAAAGGTAAATGAATATGCAGGATGTACGCGTTTTTATGACATCAATCTTCCTTTTAAAAGCTTGCAATTGGGCTACACCTGGTATGGAAATAAATTCCAGGGAAGTGGGTTAAATAAACATTGTAAATTCCTGTTGCTATCATTTGCTTTTGAAGAAATGGGAATGGAAAGAGTAGAATTTCGCGCCGATAATAATAATGCAAAAAGTATTGCCGCAATGAAATCAATTGGTTGTACAACAGAAGGAATTTTGCGGAGTCATCAACCTACCAGGCAGGAAGGAATCAGAAGAGACAGCATGATTTTAAGTATATTTATTAAAAGCAGAATGGTTTGACAGAGTAAAAGAGAATCTGAAAGCTAAATTTTCATAACAGCCAAAAATTCTTTTCTTCTTTTTAGAAATAAAATAATCACTTTTGTTTTAAATCCTCCATTTTATTTCAAGTAACTGGAATAAAAAATGACATAAAAATTATCACAGGCAGCTAATTTCATGATGTACAATCAGAAAAAAAAAATTATCATTTTTGCTTCCGGAGCCGGTAGTAATGCACAAAAGATTATTGATTATTTTAAAGAAAAAAACACCGCGGAAGTTGTTTTGATCATTTGCAATAAGCCCGGTGCCGGAGTTTTAAAAATCGCTGAAAAAGAACAGATTCCGGTTTTATTGATAGAAAAAAATAAATTCAGAGAAACGGGGTATTGGGAAGAAATTAAAGAATATAAACCCGACCTCCTGGTGCTGGCAGGTTTTTTATGGAAAGTGCCGGGAATATTAATTCATCATTTTCAAAATAAAATCATCAATATTCATCCGGCTTTATTGCCGGCTTACGGCGGCAAGGGAATGTATGGAAATGCGGTACATATTGCGGTGATTGCGGCCAAAGAAAAAGAAAGCGGTATTACCATTCATTTTGTAGATGAAAAATATGATCACGGCGAAACCATCTTCCAGGCAAAATGTACTTTAAACGAAAATGAAACTCCTGAAGGTCTTGCCACAAAAATCCATCAGCTCGAACATGAATACTTTGCCAAAACGATTGAAAGATTGCTAAGTGAAAAAAGCTGATTTTAAATCAGCGGTGACACCTTTTAAAAAGGTGTCACCTCATAAGGATTCAGTAAACGAAGAAATAACCACTTTTCCTGTTTTCTTCTTCTTTTAAAAACATTCTATTTTGAATTTTCCAACGATTTATCTTTTTTAAAACCAATCCGCTCTCTTTTAAAAAAAATCTTCCTGCTGTTGTTTATCGGCTAATAATAAATTTAATGCCTGAAAAATCTCTTTAAAATTGCTGTTATACTTCTTTTCCAGTTTCACAAGTTTTTGATGTAAGTCTTTATAACTGATTGCAAATTCACGAATCAATACGAAAGTGCGAATGATAATAATGTTTACTTCAATAGCTTTTTCACTGTTTAAAACACTTGATAACATGGCAACTCCTTGTTCGGTAAATGCGGTAGGAAGATACCTTGTTCCACCTCTGTTTGAGGTCGCCATTTGCGACCTCAAACTCTGAAACTCTTTCTGGGTAAGGGTAAACATAAAATCCTTGGGAAAGCGGTTGACATTTCTTTTAACTGCTTCCTTTAGTCTTTTCGTTTCTACTTCATACATTTCTGCCAAGTCGACATCCAGCATCACTTTTTGACCACGTATTTCATAAATCTTATTTTGGATAACAGTTAGTGCATAAAGGAAAGTTTTATTTTTAAAAGTAGTTTTATTTATTCAAAAAAAAACAAGTTTTTCCAGGGACGAGTTTGTCCCGAAGCTTTGGAATTGACCTTTCGTTTGAGGTCACAAACTGTGACCTCAAACGCTGAAACCCTTCATAATCGGAAGTTTTTAAAAATTCGATTTGTGATCTCAAACTTTTAAACAGGCTTTATATCTAAAATTTCTTTCTCCTTTTTATGCTTTTTCTTCTCTGCGTATGCCATCGCCGCTTCTCTTACCCAGGCGCCATTTTCATGAGCAGCAATCCTCGCATCGAGGCGCTCTTTATTGCATGGGCCATTTCCTTTTACCACATTCCAAAATTCGTCCCAATTTATTTCTCCAAAATCATAATGCCCTCTTTCTTCATTCCATGTTAAATCCGGATCAGGAATAGTAATTCCTAAAATCTCAGCTTGTTCTACGCAGATATCTACAAACTTTTGCCTTAATTCGTCATTTGAAACCCGTTTAATTTTCCATTTCATGCTTTGTGCTGTATGAGGAGAAGCGCCATCATTTGGCCCAAACATCATCAGGCTTGGCCACCACCAGCGATTGAGCGCGTCCTGGGCCATTGCCTTTTGCTCTTTACTGCCGCGACAAAGCGTTAATAAAATTTCATAACCTTGTCTTTGATGAAAACTTTCTTCTTTACAAATACGCACCATTCCCCTGGCATAAGGCCCGTAAGAGGCCCGGCACAATGGAACCTGGTTCATAATCGCAGCACCATCTACCAGCCAGCCAATAGCGCCCATATCTGCCCACGAAAGTGTGGGATAATTAAAAATAGAGGAATATTTTGCCTTGCCACTCAGCAATTGGTCAATCATTTCTTCGCGTGAGATATTTAATGTTTCGGCTGCACAATAAAGATACAAGCCATGCCCTGCTTCATCCTGCACTTTGGCAAGTAAAGTAACTTTTCTTTTTAATGAAGGAGCGCGGGTAATCCAGTTGGCTTCCGGCAGCATGCCTACAATTTCGCTATGTGCGTGTTGGCTTATTTGCCGAATGAGCATTTTGCGGTAATAATCAGGCATCCAGTCCTTCGGTTCAATTCTTATTTCCCGCTCTATCTTATCATCAAATGTTGCCAATAATCTTTGCGTATCCATATTCGGAATAATTATTCCCAAAGTTACTCATTATAAATACAGCTTCTATGCTTCATCATAGTCTACTACTACTTTATTGCTTCTCGGATGCGACTGGCAGGTTAAAATAAATCCATCTTTTACCTCGCTTTTCTCAAGACCATAATTGGCTTCCATTTCCACTTCACCTTCTATTAGTTTTGCTTTACAGGTGCAACAAACACCGCCTTTGCAGGCAAAAGGAAGATCTGCGCCTTGTGCTAATCCCGCGTCTAAAATCGTTTTTCCATTGTATTCTAAATTGAAGTCAAAACTGCGCCCATCTATTTTTATCGTTACCTCACTTCCTTCCGGTGAAGTTTGTTCTACCGCTTCATAAATTTTTGTATGCTCCCTGGTAGGAGTTGTAAATAATTCAAAGTGAATTTTTTCTGGTTCAACGCCCCATCCGCAAAGAAAATCTTTCACCGTGTAAATCATCTTTTCGGGGCCGCAGATAAAAAAATCATCAATAATATTAAAATTGATGAGTTTGGAAAGATGATTGCATTTTGATTCATCTATTCTACCATAATTAAAGTCTGCCTCTGTTTTTTCCCGGCTCAAAATATAATACACTCTGAATCTTTTGAGATATTTATCTTTCAGTGATTCTATTTCTTCCTTGAAAATGATGGATTGCAAATTTTTATTTCCGTACACAAGCGTAACTGCGCTGTTTGGCTCGGTAAGCAGAATCGTTTTTATGATAGAAATGATTGGTGTAATTCCACTGCCGGCAGCAAAAAAAACATAATCATTCCTGTCTGAATGCATCGTTTTGGGAAAAAAATTTCCGGTAGGAGGCAATACTTCCAACTCATCACCTTTTTTGAGATCGGTATTGGCATATGTCGAAAATATACCACCTTCTACTTTTTTCACTGCCACCCGCAATTCATTTTCCAAAGGGCTACTGCAAATGGAATAAGATCTTCTTGCTTCTTCTGCATTATTAAAAGTTCTGATGGTAATGTTTTGTCCCTGAATAAAATGAAAATCTTTTTGTATTTCTTCGGGTACTTCAAATGCTATCGAAACACATTCTGCTGTTTCCCTTCTAACGTCTTTTATCTTTAGTTTATGAAAATGTATGGCCAATTGAATAAATTTTAAAAGGTTCCAAAGGTACGGCAACAAAAGAGCAAATTTTTTTTAAATACACCGGATGATATTTTTTAAGAAAATTGTTTATAAAATTTGAAATTTCATCAGGTCAGAATACCTAATTTTGCCACGCAAAGTTTTATGCAAATGGAACTACACCCAATAGATACAGTTGAAAATATAGAACCACAGGATTTCAAAAACAATTATTACCTGGCGAAAAAACCACTCGTCATTAAGGGGCTGGCAAAAGAATGGCCTGCGTATAAAAAATGGTCGTGGGATTATTTTAAAGAAATAGTCGGTGAGCAAAAAGTAGCCCTTTACAACAATGTAAAAAGTGATGCTTATACGCCGATCAACACAGCAGACGATTACAAAACTTTTGGTGAATATGTAGATATGATTCAAAAAGGCCCAGCAGCGTGGAGGATTTTTTTGTTTAATATTTTTGATCATGCGCCACAGCTGATCAATGATTTTACATGGCCAGAACATCTGATGACCGGTTTTGTAAAAAAATATCCGATGCTTTTTACAGGCGGCGAGTCTTCTATTACACACATGCATTTCGATATTGATCTTTCGCATATTTTACATACCCAGTTTGCTGGCAGAAAAAGAGTATTATTATTCAGACACGAAGAACAATATAAATTATATCGAAAACCCTTTGAAGTACTAAGCCTCGCAGATTTTTCAAATTATAGTAAAAACGACGGATTGCCCGATTATGAAAAATTTCCTGCCTTGCGGCATGCAGTAGGCTACGATTTGATTTTAAATCCTGGTGATACTTTATTTATGCCTGCCGGTTACTGGCATCACATGGAATATATTGACAGCGGTTTTGCCATGAGCTTGCGTGCGCTTCAAAGTTCTCTGGGAGGAAAAATGAAGGGCGTTTGGAACTTATTTGGCATGAGGAGCATTGATACCGTTTTGAAAAAAACGGCACCAAAATGGTGGTATGATTACAAAATAAAAAAAATTGATCAGCTAGCGGCTAGGGAGTTAAAAAAATATTCAAATTAAACACTCTAATTTTTGTTTTTATCGATAAATAAATATTAATTTAGCAGCCCCATCCTTTCTTTCCTATTCCTATATATAAAAAACCGTACACAAACCCAATAGACTTAATTCAATGCGGATTTAGGTTTAATTGTTTTTATAATATTAGTCAAAATAAGCTTATCGTTTTTAATTTTTTGAAGAAAAGATCTAAACTTTTTCTTGTGGTTTCAGAGGTAAGCAAGGCCGGTGATTTTTATCACTGGCCATTTTTTTATCTGCATAAGGAAATCCAAAGCAAACTCTTCAAAATTTTTTGTCTCCAAAAACATTTTTTCGCACCCCAAATACAAAGCACACAATGGGATTCAATTTATTTCCGGAAAAAAATAATGGCAATTGTTCTCTAAAAAAATTAAACTCTGCTTTATTTGTTCATTCAGAATAAACATATATTAAGAATAAAAACGGCTGAAATCTGCAATTTTTGTATTTTTAATGATTCAATTATCATCTTATGAATTTAAAATTAATCATTGCCACTTTGCTTGTATGTACTGTCTCTGTAGTATCCTGCAACAATTCATCAAATAAGAATTCAAAAACCGGCACTGTTGATTCTGCAGAAAAAACTTCTTCTGAAAACATTAAAGAAGATTCTATCAACTATGAGATTGATGGCAAAAGGTATGACGGCTTTATTTTTTATAATGAGGACCAAAAAGGGAAACGGCCGGGGATTGTGGTCGTTCATGAATGGTGGGGATTGACAGATTATACAAGGATGCGTGCAAAAGAGCTTGCCAAACTTGGTTACATTGCGCTTGCGGCTGATATGTATGGGAATGGCCAGATTGCTCCGGATCCCAAAGTCGCGCAGGAATTAGCAACCCCTTTTTATAAAGATCCCTCTTTGGATAAAACAAGATTAGACGCCGCTATTAATTTTTTAAAAAAATATCCTCAAACCGATACTGCTGAAATAGCCGCTATTGGTTATTGTTTTGGTGGCTCCGTCGTTTTGAATGCCGCCAAACTTGGTTCTGATCTGAAAGGAGTAGTTACTTTTCACGGAGGACTGGAAGGAGTAAAACCTCCAAAAGGCATGAAGACCAAGTTTTTAATTTGCCATGGTGGTGATGATCAATTTGAAAATCCAAATGTAGCTGAATTCAAAAAGGAAATGGATTCAGCAGGAGCGGATTATACTTTTAAAATTTATCCAAATGCCACCCATGCATTCAGCAATCCGGAGGCAACAGCAATGGGCCAAAAATTTAATATGCCCATCAAATACAATGCAGCTGCAGATTCTGCATCATGGAATGACATGAAGGTGTTTTTGAAAAAATTATTTTGATGTAGGAAGAAAGGCTCTTTAAAATAAATTATTCATTACTTTTTAATTCATTCATTTTACTTTCGTACTACAAAATTATTTTATGATTCAACGTGTACAAACCCTATGGATGCTTCTTGCTGCCCTAGCCGCCTTTCTTACCCTCAAATTCGCTTTTTATGGTGGCACGCTCATTCTGGAAAACGGTTCAAATGCAGTTACAACTATGGCTACAGACGGGACGTATCATTTGCTAAAATCAACCGATACTTATTTAATTCTGATTCTTACCAGCGCTCTTCGAACCGGCATATTCATCAATATT
>JBQCFO010000030.1:0-11264 GCA_051959055.1 Ginsengibacter sp.
GAAATGATTCTTTCTGAAGTGGAACCGATGAAAATCATGTTCCATCTAAAGTTGCATTATTAAAAACTTGCCTGCCCGTCAATTCCATTTATCACCGGTTGCGGCTTTTGTTTGCTTTTTATTTTTATATAAAAATGATGCCCGGGCGAGATAAATTGTCCTTTCAGATATAAATAGGTGTTATTGCTTTTCAAAGCTCCGGAGCCGGAATACCTTCCTGTTCCGTATGGTCCATATTGAAATCCAATAAAGCCGTCGGGAATCAAAGGCTTATCAAATTTCATATCCATGTCTACGTCAATCGTTGGCTTTGACATTTTTGATCCGAAAATGTATGTAGTAGTATATGTACCGGTACTATCCAGTACTTGTTGAAACGCGGTTAAATAGATTCTCGTGTTTTTGGTTTTATCTTTGATAATTTGTCCTGTAAATGCGGTGTCTACTATGTTTTCCTGCTGGGCGTGAACCTGGAAAAAAGAAAAAAGCAATAATATCAAAACAAATTTTCGCATGTTTTATATTTTATTTGTCTGTAAAGATAAGTAATGATCAATTTTTATTTTAAGGATAATAAAGAAAGACCGCATGATTATACGAGGCAAATGTATTTGAAAAGAAAATGAACAGTAGCTTTTCAAATCTCTAGGGGATGAAATGATTATAGCAACCATTTTAACCGGTTTTAAAACCCTGAAAGCCCGCCTGACCAAACGGGCAGGGGTGAAATGTCATCCCTTCAGGATTTAAAATATTCGAAATCAATATTTCTATAATCCTATCAGCCTTTCAGGCTTAAAAAAATTCATACAACACTAACGATTCATGGCAATTTGCGGCAATAGTTTATTATTCTATTTATTTTAATGAATCGTTTTATTTTGCTAATCTTTAAAAATCAACACTGCTCTTTTCAAGTGTTAAAAGTATTCCTTTCAATCTTCCTTTAACTGCTTGCAAAATAAGAATCATTCGTAAAAGTCCTCTTACTGATTCGTTCCTCCATTATTATACTTGCCCATCAATGGTAGGTTCTTTCACATGTTCTTTTACCTTATAATCAAAAGGAAGCCAGAAATAAAAAGTAGAACCTTCACCGGGAGTGCTTTTTACCCATATTTTGCCTCCCTGCCTGTTGATGATTTCTGCACAAATGTAAAGCCCGATACCCATGCCCGGAAAAGTGGATTGGCTGTCACCATTTACGCGGTAAAATTGTTCAAAAATATGTGGCTGGTCTTCGGCGGGAATACCAATTCCAAAATCCTGTACAGAAAGTTGTACGCCTCCGTCTTTAACGCTGGAATTAATAATAATTTCATTTGTACCTGGTGCATATTTGATTGCATTATTAATGAGATTGTTCACTACCTGGCCAATTTTATCTACATCCCCAAATAATTTTATCTTTTTATCTACATGAAGTTTTATTTGAAAACCCGGGTGAATTTTTTGCATATCATCTACGATTTCGGTTACGAGCCGGTTAAAATCATAGTATGTTTCAGTATATATCAGTTTGCCCTTTTCTACCCTGATATTATCCAGAAGATCAGTAATAAGCGTAGTAAGCTTATTTACCTGCTTACTCATTTTTCGCTGGATCCCCAGAATTTGTTCATCGCCTTTTTGTTCGAGCATCATTTCGGCTATTTCACCATAAGCCTTAATAGTGGTGACCGGTGTTTTCAATTCATGGCTGGCCATAGAAAGAAAAGCATCTTTTCGTTGTTGTTCTTTTTTCAAATGATGAATGTCGGTAAAAGCACCTACCCATTTGATGATGTTATGTTCGTTATCAAATACCGGTTCACCAGTGGCTGCAAACCATCGGTATTCGCCGGTTTTGTTTTTAAGCCGCACCTCGCTTTTATAGGATTGGCCGTTGATTAGGTGGGGTGCCCACTGGCTCACAACATTTTTTAGGTCATCAGGATGAACGATTGATTTCCATTTTTCGACTATCATATCCGAGGCCATACCGCTGTATTCTTCCCACTTGTGTGATACAAATTCTGCTTTCCCTTTTTCATCTGTAACCCATACCAATTGAGGCAGGCTTTGTGCCAGCATCCTGAAAAGCTTCTCGCTTTGTTTAAGAAGGGCTTCTGCTTTTTTGGCTTCAGTAATATCGCGGGCGATTTTTGAAATACCAATTATCTTTCCAGAAGGATCTTTGATTGGCGAAATGGTTAATGAAATATCAATCAGGTTCCCGTCTTTGAGAAGTCTTTTGGTTTCGAAATGGTCAATACTTTTTCCTTTCTGAAGTTCTGATAGTATATAGTCTTCCTCATCAATTCTGTCTGACGGAATAATTTTTAGAATTGGCTGTCCAATCATTTCTTCGGCAGTAAAGCCAAACATTTTTTCAGCCGAAGAATTCCAACTGGTCACGATGCCTTTTGTTGTTTTGCTGACGATGGCATCGTCTGACGACTGCACGATAGCAGCGAGCATCGCATTGTTTGCAGTTGCTTTTTTTTCATCAGTAATATCCTGTAAGAGGTTAATAGCACCGGTTATTTTTCCATTATTATCAAATAAGATCTGGGGAAACGGCATTATGTTTCTTCTGCTTCCATCTTTTCGCTCTATAATGTATTCAAACTGGTTCGTACGGCCTTCTTTTAACGTGAGTGCCATTGGTGCATTCTCACGAAGTAACAGGGATCCATCTGTCGTGTACATCCGGTAAGCGCCATTCCATTTTTCTATACCAGCCTGAGGCACCCGACCCCAAAGTTGAATCGCTGCCTCGTTGTACAATAAAATATCACCTTCTGCATTGCAGGTATAAAGAGCGACCGGAAGGTCTGTTACTAATTCTCTGTATTTTTTTTCGCTTTCGCGGATTTTTCGCCGCGCAACTACCTGTTTGGTAACATCTGTGGCCAGAACAAGTACGCCGCTGATGGTTCCATCATCCTCACGGTAAGGCTGATAGACATAATTGAAATAAAGGGTGCGTTTTTTTCCGTCCTTTCCTGTAAATACAGCTGGAGTTTCCTCTCCTTTTAGAATTTTATTATTATAATAAACATCCTGTAGTGTCTCCAAAAAACCCTGTCCTGTCAATTCGGGCAGGATTTCCAAAAATGGTTTACCAAACGACTTCTTGTCTATATTCCATACTTTTAATAAGGGCTCATTGGCAGTTTCAAGTACCATATTTTCTCCCTTCAAAATTAAAATCGGATCAGGCGCCTGCTCTACAATATTACGGAATCGTTTTTCGCTTTCTTCTATCTTTTTTCGTTCAGCTTCTGTTTCTTTTCTTGCCTGTTGTTCTTTCACAAGCAACTGTTTGATATTTTGCTCGTGTTCTTTCGCCTGGGTAATATCTATACAAATGCCGGTGATAAATTTGCGGCCATCAGGGCGTTCAATGAGGGATACACTCATATTAACCCATTTGATGCTACCATCTTTTCGAATATATCTTTTTTCAATAAAGTAGCTTTTGCCTTCAGCCTCACATTCCCTGAATAATTTTAAGTTGCTTTCAAGATCATCATCATGGGTAATATCGGCCATTGTCAGTTGAAGCAATTCTTCTTTAGAATAGCCTGTAATTTCACAATATCGTTCATTGACTTCTACAAATTTGCCACTGCTGTCAGTTTGTGCGATTCCCGCATTTACCTGACTGATGATGCTGCTAAGATGTTTTTGATTTTCTTCAATTTTTTTTCGATTATTAACCTGTTCAGAAACATCTATTGCAAAAACCATCACGCCGTCTGTTTTTCCTTCCGCATTATGCGAGGGCTGATATACAAAATTAAAAATAGTATCTTCATAAGTGCCATTGGCTCTTTTAAGATTTACAGAAAGTTCCTGCGCAGAATAAGCTTTTCCTGTATGATAAACCTCATCTAAAATTTCAATCAGGCCGGTTCCTTCTAATTCAGGCAATGCTTGCTTTACAGGTTTACCAATGATGTCGCGGTAACCTACCAGTTCAAAATATTTATCATTTGCCAGTTGGAACACGTGTTGTGGCCCATGAAGTAAACAGATACAGGCAGGAGCCTGCAGGAATAGATTTCGTACGTTGTCTTCCAGTTCGTTGCGCAATTTCAAAATTTGTATTTGCGCTCTTACCCGTGCTAATAATTCTTTTGAAGAAAACGGTTTTACCAGGTAATCATCCGCGCCAATATCGTAACCTTCAATTTTTGCCTCTTCACCGGCGCGCGCGGAAAGTAAAATTACCGGAATACGTGCTGTCTGTTGGTTTTTTTTAATTTCTTTTAATAATTCAATACCATCCATTACCGGCATCATAATATCGCTCAGCACAAGATGAATTTTATGATTGTAAAGTTTGTCTAATGCATCTTTTCCGTTTTTTGCAACAGTTACTTCATATTTTTTTTCCAGCAGGGATTTTAGATAAATGCGCATATCTGCATTATCATCTACAACAAGGATTGTTTCAGTTTTTGGTAATATATTATTTACTCCTTTACCCTCTGAATATGTCAAACCTGTATTGCCATTATGCTTCACACTGAAAATTTCAGATTCAATCAAAGCTTCAGCGTCCCTGGAATATAAATTTGTAATAGCATCCTGGATATCGCTTTGTACGGATGTATATTGACCGGCAGGTAAATGTTCTTTTCCTAAAGGAACTCTCACGGTAAAGGTAGAACCCGATTCTGCATCGCCTTTTTCAGATGCAGCTATACTTGATACTTCTATCGTTCCCTGGTGAAGGTTTACCAGCTCTTTGATAAGGGATAATCCAATACCTGTACCTTCATAGCTCCGGCCGGAATTCCCCTTCACCCGGTGAAACCGTTCAAACATCTTTGGCAGCTCCGCCTCCGGAATTCCCATTCCGGTATCAGAGACCTGCAGCACAACCTGTTTGTTTTCCATGAACAGGTTGATGCTAATGCTACCTTTCAGAGTGTATTTGAAAGCATTAGATAATAGGTTAAACACAATCTTTTCCCACATTTGTTTATCTATATAAACAGCTTCAGAAATCTTACTTGCAATTACCGTAAATTTCAAGCCGGCTTCTTTCATGGCAGATTGAAAATTAGCTGCCAGATCTTTTGTAAAAGTTGCAATATCAACTTTTAAAAAATGAGCCTGCTGCCTGCCGCTTTCTATCCGGCTGAAATCAAGCAGGGTATTTACCAATCTTAATAAGCGAATAGCATTGCGGTGTGCTGTTTCTATGCTGGCTAAATGCTGCGGATTTATGTCGTCTTCCGTTTTCCTCAATAATTCTTCGAGTGGTCCCAGCATAAGGGTAAGCGGCGTGCGAAATTCGTGGCTGATGTTGTTGAAAAATAACGTTTTCGCCTTGTCTATTTCCAAAAGAGCTTCAGTACGTTTTCGTTCGATTTCCATCGCCTGGACGTTGTTCATTTCCTGCAGTATCTGATCAGTAAGCAATTGAACAAATGACTGATAGGTCCGGTCATATTTTCGATATGGGTTCAACCCGATTGTAAGAACTGCGTTTGGACAATTACTGCTGGAAATGCAAAGAGGAATGTGCAAAATTTGTTCGGGAACGGTATCCCAAAAACCCTTTGGTGCATTTGGCCTTCTGCCTTTATTCAAAGAAAGTACGAGTTCATTATTTTGAATGGCATTGCAAATGTTGCGGGTTTCGGAAGTCGGCTCTTTGATATTGAATTGCATTGGAAAAGAGGTGTATTCCTCCTCATCTCCGGCCCATGCCACTTGTTTCGCTTCGTTTTCATTAATTTCATAGAATAAAGCAAACGGAAAATCTTTATTATTTTGTCCTAAAATAGCAGCGGTTTTGGAATAGATTTCTGTAAGGGATTTTTCATGGTAAGAAATTTTCCCCAGGTTACGCAATGTTTCAAGCGCTCTTTCATTAATGACACGGAAGGTATCATCCGTATTGGCGCAAAACACGCCGGCAGTAATGCCGTTATCGCCGGGAATCGGGGTGTAAGAGAAGGTATAATAAGTTTCTTCAGGATAGCCATTCCGCTCCATGATGAGCAATTGTGATTCCACGTAGGTTCCCTCATCATGTATCATCACCTTTTCCAGCATAGGCTCAATATCCGGCCAGATATCTTTCCATACTTCAGAAACCGGCTGGCCTAAAGCTGATGGATGTTTTCCTCCAACAATTGACTTATAAGGATCATTATATAGTTTGATCAGATCCTTTCCCCAACCAATCCATATCGGCTGGCTGGATGAAAGCATGATCCGCACACAGGTTTTGAGGCTTTGCTCCCATTTTTCCGGATTACCAAGCTCAGTTTTTGTCCAGTCGAATTGACGAATGCGTTCCCCCGTTTCACCTCCTCCCAACAAGAAAATTGGAACTTTACCTTTTGAAACGACACTCATTTTTCAGGGAAATTAAATTGAAGGTTACAAATATACAATGGAAAAAACAAATCTGAGTGATTTCAGACATAATTCCGCTGGCATGAAATATGTAACTAAAAATACATTCTCTTATAAATAAAAAATAAAAAAAATGGCAACAAAAGCAACATGGGAACCGCATACAGAGCATACCGGAAAATTAAATGCTGCTGAAAAAAACAAACTTCCGGATAGTGTGTATGCATTTCCTAAAGAACGCAAAGAACCATTAACAGACGCATCACATGTGAGGGATGCAATGGCACGGTTCGACCAGGTAAAAGATGTATCTGATGATGAAAGAAAAGTGGCATTCGAAAACATCAAAAAAGCAGCCAAACATTATGGCATCCGGATGAATGAAAAAGACTGGAAAGAATTGGCCCATAAAAACTGAGAAAACAGGAATATGAGTTATTTGTTTGCCTGCTGAACTTGTCAGGCCACAGAAGCGTATTATTTTTCAAATTAAAAAAAGCGGTTTTCGAAACCGCTTTTTTTATTTGATATAATTTTAATTTCTATCCTCTTCTGTTTCCAAACATGCGAAGAAGGAAAAGGAAAATATTAATAAAGTCGAGGTACAATGTCAGTGCACCAAGGATCGACATTTTCTTTACATCATTTGCTGCAATACCACCCTCATATTCTACGCCTTCGCCGATTCTTTTCAGTTTCTGAACATCGTAAGCGGTTAATGCTGTAAATACCATTACACCAATAATGCTGATGATATAATCCAACTGGCTGCTGTGCAAAAAGAAATTGATGACCATCGCGATCAGTACGCCGATAACGCCCATCATGAGAATACGGCCAAATTTGGTAAGATCCTGGTTGGTAGTATAACCCATAACTGCCATCACACCAAACATTGCGGATGCAGAAAGGAAACATCCTAAAACTGATCCCGGAGTAAAGGCCAGTAAAATAAAACTAAAGCTGATTCCATTTATCGTTGCATAAGCCATAAATAACAGCATTAAAGCTGTAGAAGAAAGTCTTTGGTATGCAAAAGACATGATCAGCACGAATCCCAGTGGCGCAAATAAAGTTATTTTTCCCAGACCGGTTAATCCTGTAGGAGAAATGAGATATGCCAGTAATTGTTCGTTTACTGAAAACTGCCAGGCAAATAAAGCCGATACGCCAAGTGCCAAAAACATTAATAAAAATACGTTGGCAATGAAGGAACGAGAGCGAGATGCTTCGCCCGTTGGAACATAAGAAATGTTAGTAATGTTTGAATTTCTATTCGTTAAATCCATGGTTTAAATTTTTAGTAAAATTATCAATCTTTTGATGAAAAATGAAATTATGAAGTGAGAAATAAGAAATAATTATGAATCAATTTGTCGAAACCAGGAAGGTTTTATCACGGCCCGAAACCAAGCAGGTTTTACCAAAGTACTTCTAAATTAAAAAACCTCTAAAAACCTTCTTGATTTGAGTTAATTTAAACCAAGAAGGTTTTATTCAAGCGCTTCCAAATTAAAAAGTCTCTAAAAAACCTTCTTGGTTTTTGTTTGGTCTTTAAAAAACCTTCCTGGTTTTGTTGAAAATTTATAGTCCGAAACCAAGAAGGTTTCATCAAGTGCTTCTAAATTAAAGAGTTTCTAAAAAACCTTCTTGGTTTTTTATTTGGCCTCTAAAAAACCTTCCTGGGTTTTGTTGAAAAGAGCGGTTATTTTATTTGGCATAACTAATCACGCAGTCAAATTTATTGTCTGTAGCGCCCAGTTCTTCGGCAGCAGCATTGCTAATCACGAGCACTAAACCAGAGTTTTGTTTGATATCCGGTATGGCATCGAGTACTTTGGCATAAACGGTTTTTCCTGTAGCGTTATTCGTAACTTTTAAAACCGTTCCAGGCGAAGCCTGGTTATTAAAACAATAATATTTTCCATCCTGCCATCCACTCGTAGATTTGAATATTCCCGCGCTTCCTGCATCAGCTGTGGATGTTTTATTAGCAGATTGCTGCGTGTATAAATTTTTGAAATATCCACCGGAAAAGTTCACAGAAGTTTTAGCAGCAACAGCGGGGTTCGCATCTTCAGTAGCTACAGAAGGAATCTGATTGATGACCTGTTTTACAGGTTCCTTTTCCTTGGGCACTGATGCAGTTTGCTCAACTACTTCAGGTGCTTTAGCCGCCGGCTTTTCTTCTTTTTGTGCCACTGCCGCAACTTCATTTCCTACATTTGATTTTGCGCTTGCGAGTGGAGATTGTGTTTTATCCACTTTTAAAAAACCAACAATCATTGGAGTGCCTACCTTTACTGCATCTGAGGACAATTGATTCCATTTTTTTAAAGAAGCAAGAGGCACTTTATCGTAATTAACACCTAGCCTGTAGAGCGTTTCACCGGGTGCTACTGTATGATAAACGGGAATTAAAGCTTCGTTAGCTGCTGGATTTTCAGATTGAGCAAAGTTATTTTTCTCCAGTGGGATTTTGATACTCTCACCAATACTCAAGCCACTTGTTAACTTTACATGATTAAAAGAAGCCAGCGCTGCCGGATTCACATTATACATTCTTCCCACGCTGTACAGGCTTTCCTTTGGTGCCACTACATGCTCAATATATAAATTTTTTCCAGCCCCTTTTACTTCTAAATTATTTTGGGCAAATAAAAAATTACTTGTAATGAATGTAAAAAAAATAACCATCAACCATTTAATCATAAACTGAAATTTACAAGTTCTTGAATAATTCTCTCAACGCATCTTTACAAAGATGGGCAAAAATATTTATTCTGAATGGTAAGCCATGAATTAGAAGAAATTTCACAAAGTTTTTTCTGTTATTGTCAATAGATAAAGAAAAATGTTTTGCCGCAAATGTTGCCTAAGTATTTGTATATCTTCTGAGATCAATAGGAATAAATAAAGTTGATTCGGGCTCACAACCGCTGTTGCCATCTCACTTCCATTTCATTTTTCCAAGATAAAAAATCACCGTCAAAAATGTGTTGTCTTGCTTTGGTAACTACATCGAGATAAAAAGCAAGATTATGAATACTCGCTATTTGCAAGCCCAGAATTTCTTTGGATTTCATTAAATGGCGCAGGTAGGCTTTGCTGTAAAAATTACTTACTTCACAATCAATTCCATCGTCAATTGGTGAAAAATCTTTTTCCCATTTCTTATTATCAATATTGATAATTCCATTGCTGGTAAATAACATCGCATTCCGGCCATTGCGCGTTGGCATTACACAATCAAACATATCCACACCGAGAGAAATACATTCAAGAATATTCCAGGGTGTGCCTACGCCCATTAAATAGCGTGGCTTGTTTTGTGGAAGATTATCACAGCAAAGCTCGCATATCTCATACATTTTTTCTGTCGGCTCTCCCACACTTAATCCTCCAATTGCGTTTCCGGTTGCTTCTTTTGATGAAACATATTCACACGAAAATTTTCGCAAATCCGGATGTGTTCCACCCTGCACAATGGGAAACAAATTCTGGGAATAGCCGTATTTATTTTCTGTAGAATTAAATCTTTCAAAACACCTGTCAAGCCAGCGGTTGGTTAATTCCAAAGAAGTTTTCGCATAATTATATTCACTTGCTCCCGGCGGGCATTCATCAAAAGCCATGATGATATCGCCGCCAATAATTCTTTGAATGTCCAGTACTTTTTCAGGAGAAAATAAATGCCTGCTGCCATCAATATGGCTTTGAAATACGGCGCCTTCTTCGGTTGATTTTCGTGTGCCACTCAAGGAAAAAACCTGGTAGCCGCCGCTGTCTGTAAGGATTGGCTTATTCCAGTTCATAAACTGATGCAACCCACCTGCAGCTTCGAGCACTTCCAATCCCGGACGCATATATAAATGATATGTATTTCCAAGAATAATGTGCGCATGAATATCCTGATGCAACTGTTGCTGGGTAACGGCTTTTACACTTCCCACGGTTCCAACCGGCATAAAGATGGGTGTGAAAATTTCTCCATGATCTGTTGAGATTTTCCCGGCACGCGCTTTTGTAGAAATATCAGTATGTTGAAGTTCAAATTGTAATGCAGCCATTTATAAACCTTGTTTAAAAAAGTCTGCAAAGATAAGTTTGACTGAGGATTATTTTTTAAAGGTGAAACCTTATAACAATTATTTGAAAAATACTTCTTCTATTCAAACACCGGATGCATCTCGATTACATCGGGTATCTTTTCGTCTTTATCCACTACAATTAAATTGAACACTCCTCCAATGGCCATACAAACGCCGCCAATCACTAAAGCATAAATCGCTTGTTCATGAAAAAGATCTTTGATAACAAAACCCATTACAAATGAAGCTACCAACTGGGGTATCACGATAAAAAAATTAAACACACCCATATAAAATCCCATTTTAGCGGGAGGCAATGCCCCTGCAAGAATCGCATAAGGCATCGTAAGCGTAGAAGCCCACGCAATTCCTACAGCAACCATTGGAAGTAAAAGCATATTGGGGGCTTGAATAAAAACCAGCGCAAATAAACCAACTCCGCCAATAATCAGACAAACCATGTGTGTATATTTTCTGCCGATTTTTTTTGCAAGAAGCGGCAACAGAAATGCAGCTACAGCAGAAATGGAGCTATAAACTGTAAACATCACTCCTACCCAATCGCCTGCATCCTGGTAAGCCTTTGTTGTTGTATCAATGGTTCCGTAAGCATTCTGCGCAATGGCAGGAGTAGAATAAAGCCATATACAATAGAAACCAACCCATGTAAAAAATTGTACAACTGCAAGCTGCGCCATCGTTTTTGGCATAGAAAAAATTCCTTTCGTAATTTCTTTTACAGCGATTATAAGGCCTTTTGATTGTGCTTTTTCCTGTTTCCATTCTTCTACATTTTCCGGCGGCAGCTCC
>JBQCFO010000031.1:0-2178 GCA_051959055.1 Ginsengibacter sp.
AAAAAACTGGAACACGACCAAACCACTGCGTAATCCAAAGCTTTTATTGTTGGCAGTCAGCTTTCCTTTTAATACTGCAATAGGCTTGAATGATGAAAGATAAAATGCGGGATAAATACCTGCTGCAATGCCCACCAATAAACCCAAAACAACAAATGCGATTGCAGGTTTTATATCAAAATGCAATTGCTTTCCTGATATGCCGTTGAATACAGGCAGCGCAAGTTTTACCAGTATAAAAGCAATGATCAAAGCAACCACCGTAAGCATTACTGATTCAAATAAAAATTGCCTGACAAGCTGAAACCTGCTTGAACCGGCAACTTTTCTTACACCAACTTCCTTTGCACGTTTTGTAGCCCCTGCCGTAGAAAGATTAATGAAGTTGATACAGGCAATCAACACCATAAAAATGGCGATAATGCCAAAGATGTACACATAATTTGCATTTCCACCAGGCTCAAATTCGTTGTTAGTTGTAGAATGCAAATGAATGGAGGTTAAATGCTGCAATGCAAAGCCGAGTGAGTTGCCTTTTGTTCTGAATTGCTCCAGAGTTAAACCCATTTGTTGCTGTATCTGCGGCCCCATATATTTTGCAACCATTGCAGGAAATTTTGTCTGCATTTGTTTAATATCTGTGCCGGGTTTAAGCAAAAGATAAGTGTGGAAACCGCCATACATCCAGGAGTCTGAAGTGGCATCTTTCCAGCTCTTCATTGAAGCAAACACATCAAAATGAAAATGTGAATTAGCGGGTATATTTTCAATAATACCGGTTACTTTATAAAATTCGGAATTGTTATTAAATGCAAGCGTTTTACCTATTGCATCTTCTTTACCAAAATATTTTTCAGCCGTTGCTTTGGTTAATACAATGGTATTGGGTTGCAGCAATGCAGCGTTTGCATCGCCTTCCACCATGGGCAAAGTAAAGATGCTGAAGAAGTTGGGATCAACAAATGCAAACCGGTCACTTTTAAATATTTTGTCTTCATATTTAATTTTTGGCGTGCCTCCATCCAATAATCTTGTAGCATCTTTCACTTCCGGAAAATCGTTTTTCATCGTTTGAGCTACAGGCGCCATTGAAACACTTTCATTTATTTTGCCCCCATTAATATCAGCCTTGAAAATGACACGGACAATTCTATCTGCATTTATATTGAACTTATCGTAACTCAGTTCATCCTGCACATACATCATGATCACAAAAGACACAGCAATCCCGATTGACAATCCGGTTATATTGATGAAAGAAAAAACTTTATTTTTCATCAAATTGCGCCATGCTGTTTTGAAATAATTTTTGAACATTGGTCCTGTTTTATTGCTTAGGCCGAAGCCGGATGCCCCTTGAAGAAATGAGTGATTTCATTTTTATTTTGGTTATTTCCTTCTTAGGTTTAATTTCTTAAACTCTTCGCCGGTTATTCAGAAATCGTCCGAATTTGTTTCGGCTACATTTTTTTTCAGCAACATTACCCATTACTCCGTTCTCAAACTCTTCACGGGGTTACTTAATGCCGCCTTAATCGCCTGGATACTTATGGTAGCAAATGCAATGATTAATGCTATAAACCCTGCGAGCACAAACACCCACCAGCCAATATTTATGCGGTAAGCAAAATCGGCTAACCAACGGTTCATAGCATACCAGGCTATCGGAAACGCAATAAACGCTCCTATTAAAACCAGCAATAAAAAATCTTTGGAAATCAGTTGCACAATACTACCTGTACTTGCACCCAACACTTTCCGAATGCCAATTTCCTTAAACCGCTGGATAATGGTAAATGCGGACAATCCAAACAATCCCAGACAGGCAATGAAAATGGCAATGCAAGAGAAGACAGTAAAAATACTACCCTGTCTGCGCTCGGATTCGTATAGTTTTGAATAATTATCATCCAAAAAATTATATTGATAAGGAATTTCCGGCAAAAACTTTTTCCAGGTGCTTTCTATTTGGGCCAAAGCAACTGTTACATTGCCTGAAACTTTTACAGAGATCTTTCGATATCCATCCGGAACATTAGATTCAAATAGTACAATGGGCAAAATGCGCTGATGCAAAGACTCGAAGTTAAAGTCGTTGAAAACGCCGGCAATGGTTCCTTTTCTGTCACCATACTGAAAAGGCTTACCAATAGCTTCTTCATTTGATTTTAATTCCAG
>JBQCFO010000032.1:0-7356 GCA_051959055.1 Ginsengibacter sp.
CACATTCCTGCTCCAGTTTTTTGTAGCTCCGATTATTAAGTTTTGAATTGCCCAGGAAAGATCTCCGGCAAAAGTAGAGCCGGAACCCGTATATTGCTCTGTAAAATAAATATTTTTATCCGGGAATGCATTGTGAACCTGTGACAAAGCAGAAATATTTCCGGCATATAAATGAAACGCAGAACCATCTACATATTTACGTGCATCGGGATCCTGTAAAATGGTCAAAGGATATTGAGGAACGTCTGCATTGTGATCATAACAAATGATTTTTGTAGTAATTCCGGCCTTTTCAAATGCAGGCCCAAGGCTGTTTTTAATAAAATCTGCCTCTTCTGTTGCTGTCATATACATACTCGGATTGTTCTTTGGATTTAAAGGTTCATTTTGCGGAGTTATGGCATCAATTGTTATTCCTTCTGCTTTCATTGACTGGATGTATTTCACAAAATAATTCGCATAAACATCATAATATTGTTTTTCCAGGCTTCCACCAATAGAACTTTTATTGTCTTTCATCCAAACGGGAGCAGACCAGGGAGAACCAAGAATTTTTATCTGAGGATATATTTGTAAAATCATTTTCAAAATGGGAATCAAATGAGTTTTATTTTCATCAATGCTGAATTTTGATAAACCGGTATCTGTTTCTCCCACTGGTAAGTCATCATAAGAATATACTTTATTACTAAGGTCAGAAGCGCCAATGCTTACCCGGATATAACTTATTCCAATTGAATTGCCATCTGTAGAAAACAATTCTTTTAGCAGATTCATTTTATCTGCAGAAGCCATATCATTTATTAACTGTGCACGTCCGTCAGTAAGACAAAATCCAAAACCATCTATTTGCTGGAAACCTTGTGTAGAATCAACCTGGATGGAAGGTAGCTGGTTTGATACAGCAGAAAACACGATTGCATCTTGCTGCTGAAATAATACTGATTTGTTTTGTTCAGTAAGCCAAACCTGGACATTGCCTTTAATTATTGAGTCAGAAAGATTTGTTGTTGATTGGTGCGCCGTTATTTTTTTTGAACACGAAAAAATAATTCCTATAATACCAAGAGTAAGAAAAGTATATTTCATTTCGTAAATTTTCTTTTAAAAATAATAAAACCGGCAGGTGTTTTAACAGATTAATTCTCCCTGCCGGTCAAATAAAAGAAATTAAACTCAATATCCGGGGTTTTGAACCAGTTTTGGATTCAAATCCAGTTGCTGTTGCGGTATCGGGTAAATAAGCTGATACGGTTGAACATTATAATTCAACGGATTGCCGGATCCATCCTTTTGGGCATTCATTACTTCGATTGCTCTACCGGTTCTGATGAGATCAAACCTCCGTTGTCCTTCAAAAGCGAGCTCCAGTCTTCTTTCTTTATCAATTGCAAGCGCCATATCTGATTGTGATGTAGCCGTTGTTTTAGGTAAGCCTACACGGTTTCTTACTTCATTTACCAGGTCAGCTGCATGAGAAATATCGTTGCCGTGATTATAGGCTTCAGCACGCAATAATAAAATGTCAGCCAGGCGGATTTGGTAGAAATCGTTTGTTCCATTCGTTGGATCGTTGAACTTGGAAAGGATCGGATAATTATTGGGGTCTTTCCAATAAGGATCGCTCCACCCATAATTAACAAAAGTAACAGATGCATGTAATCTTACTGAATCACCTTCGGATCGGAATGTATTTACCAGGTCATTGGATGGGGTACTGAATTTTTTCCAACCATCACCGATAAACTGGGAAGGAATCCAGTTGCCTATGATATTGTAACCCACATAATTAAATTCCCAAATGGCTTCGCTATTATTCTTGTGATTATTATCCCACAAAAAATTAAAATCAGGAACCAATGAGTAATCGGGTATCACCTTGTCGCAATAATATGCAACGGAATCCCAGTTTTGAGTTGGCATTGTTGCATATACTTTTGCTAAGATTGAATTTACAGCTCCCTTTGTTACAATCATTTTGGATGAAGGAACATTATCATCCTGCACGTTATCTTTGGCGTACCATAAATCTTGCAAAATGGCATCATAAACTGAATCAACCGATGATTGTGGTACTATGGTAGATTGGATAAGGCTTTCAGAATTAGAAAGATCAGCGGGTTGTAAAATGAGCGGCAATTTTCCATACAACCTTACCATGTCAAAGTATGTGAAGGCCCGCATGAATCTCGATTCACCCAAAATTTGTGCTTTTCTTGCAGGACTTAATGCAGGATCCACACATGACTCAATTTGTGGTATGGCAATATTGATATTTCCAATAATTGCATACGCGTCTGCCCAGTCGCGGCTGATGTTGTCATTCAAAGAATTGGCGGTAAATAAATCAATCGTAATATTTGCAGCATTGTCACCGCCAGCATAGCAATTATCTGACCATACATCTCCATTAGTAATGCGGTCAAGCACATTGAATTCAAGACCATGGTCATAGCCAATTTCCTCGGTGTATTCGCCCTGCAAAAGATTTTCTGCCTGTGAAGCAGAAATTACTGCACCGGAAGTAGTATTTGTTACGACCTGAGTGACCGGTTTCGTGTCCAGTATTTTTGAACAACCTGTGATCAGCAACGCAGAAATGGTTGCCAATAAACAAAGATTTAAAGAGTTTTTATGTTTCATTTTAATTATAATTTTCTTTTTAAAATTGGAATCCTTTTCTTGCATCCTTATTTCAAACTAATGTTGATACCAAATAAGAACATTTTGGTTTGAGGATAAGCGCCGTTATCAATACCTAGAGAAACGTTCCTGTTATCACTTGAGTTGTTAGTGTCTCCATAAGAATTGACTTCCGGATCAAAACCTTTGTATTTGGTAAATGTGATCAGATTATTTCCTGATACATACACGCTTGCTGAGGCTAATCCCAATTTTGAAATTAATTTGGAATTGATATTATACATCAGCGTGATGGTTTTGAATCGTAAATAAGAGCCATCTTCCAGGAAGCGGCTTGAAATCCTGGTATTGTCTGTACTTTGGTTAACACTGATTGCCGGAATATCGGTAATGTCACCGGGTTTTCTCCAACGGTTTACAATATCAGCGCTTTGATTAATAGCAGTCCTCATTGCTTCCATTTCCAGCCGTCCTGCATTGAAAATTTTATTTCCCTGTGAACCCTGTATGAAGAAAGTAAGATCAAAGTTTTTGTAGGATAAATTATTGGTCATACCATAAACGAATGTGGGCAACGCGCTTCCAAGTAAAACGCGGTCGGAAGGAACGGGGCTGCTGGTAGGTTTGCCATCTTTACCCATGTACAATTCCAATCCTGTTTGCGGATCAACTCCGGTAGCTATATAACCATAAAATTCTCCGAGGCCATAGCCTTGTATCAAATTGATTGCATTCCCTCTTTCATAAATGCTTCCAAATGCAGGCATTGATGGGATTCCCATACCTATATTCAATACCTTATTCTGATTGAATGAAATATTGAAATCGGTGTTCCATTTAAAATCTTTTGTATCGAAATTTCTGCTGGAAACTTGAAATTCTTCTCCAATATTCTGCATTGATGCTCCATTAACAGGCACTGAGCTTACTGGCTGAGAAGCCACAGGGTAATTCACAAGGATACCATGGGTTTTCTTTACATAAAAATCTCCCGTAAAAGTGATACGGTTATTTAAAAATCCTGCATCAATTCCAATATTTGTTTGTGTTGTCGTTTCCCACGTAAGGCTCTTAGGCGCAATGTTGGCAATACTTACAGCGCCTGTTATCGGATCGACATTTGATTTTGATAAATAATCATAACTGCCAATTCCTTCCTGGTTGCCATTTTTACCCCAGCCAATGCGCAATTTTAATTCGCTGACAGCTGTCACATTTTGCATAAAATCTTCCTGGGAGATTCTCCAGCCTGCCGAGAATGAAGGGAAAGTTGCTGTGCGGTTTCCGGGCGCAAACTTGGATGATTGATCTGTACGCAAATTTGCCTGGAATAAATATTTGCCATCATAATCATAAGTCAATCTTCCGAGATAAGAAATCAATCCCCATTCGTCTATTCCGGTTGTGCCTGGTTGTTTTATAGAATCTCTCAGATAAGTAGCATCCCACGATAAAAGGCGATATTCTGGTTTAAGAAATGAACCGCTGAGGTAGGTTTGTTCTGTATGTGATTTTTGTGCTGTCCAGCCTGCTAAAGCCGTAAAATGATTCTTACCTGCATCCAGTTTGTAATTTAATGTTTGTTCACTTAGCCACGTAAGATTATTGGTTTTTGTTTGATTGTTTTGGCCCTGAGTTTGTCTTCCATAAATAGTAAGAAAAGGATCAAGGAAGAAATTATATTTTTGATCCAGGTAATCCAATCCAAAATGAGAGGAGAATACCAATCCTTTTACAAGTTTTATATCAGCTCCCACATTGGATAATGCATGGTTTGCGTAAGTTTTATAATAACGTCCCAGGATTGCGCCATAAGGATTTTCCCAGTTGTTTCCGTAAGGATTGTAACCGATCGTACTATCAGCATTAAACTTGGGAACAGTAGGAGGCGTTTCCAACGCGGATAAAACAACTCCGCCTCTTGCGACACTTAAATTATCATCCAGACCGTTTGTTTCGGAACGGGAAAGTAAATTGCTTGTTGTTAATGTAAGCCAGTTATTTACTTTCGTTGTAAAATTAACCCTTCCTGTAAAACGGTCATATTTCGCAGGTTTGATCATGCCGGTCTGATCCAGGTAATTAAAAGAAATATAATGCTGTGTTTTTTCGCTCCCGCCGGAGATGGATAACTGGTAATTCTGTTGATTGCCATGGCCAAAAATTTCTTTAGGCCAATTAATATTATTTGCCTGGATTAAAGAATCAGAAATGGTACCTGGGCCCCTTAATTCATTTGCATAATCCTTGTATTGTTTCGCATTCAATACAGGAAGCATTTTTGTAGGAGAGGTGATGCCATAATAAGCACTGGCACTAATTTTTGATTGACCGGCTTTTCCTTTTTTGGTCGTGATTACGACTACACCGTTTGCAGCCCTGGTTCCATAAATAGATGCAGATGCGGCGTCTTTCAGAATAGAAATACTTTCAATATCATTCGGATTATATTCAGAAATATCGGTAGTAGGAATTCCATCTACAATATATAAAGGATCATTTCCTGCACTGATTGACGATGAACCGCGAATACGAATACTCAAGCCTGCACCCGGTTTGCCTGAGTTTGAAGTAACCTGCACACCAGCCGCTTTTCCCTGTAAGGCTTCACCTGCATCTATTATAGGACGGTCTGCGATATCAGCAGCAGAAACCGTACTTACAGCGCCGGTTAGATCAGCCTTTTTTTGGGTGCCATATCCTATCACTACTACGTCAGTTAAAGAAGTCGGCTGCGCCTGAAGTGAAATGTTCAATGAAGTACGCCCATTTACACTTACTTCTGTATCCTGGTAACCAACATAAGAAACTACCAGAACGCCGTCTTCAGGCACATTAATAGAAAAAGCGCCGTTTGCTCCTGAAGTAACTGAATACTTGCTGTTTTTTAAATGAATGGTGGCGCCAATTAACGGTGCACCACCTGTGCCGGTTACAGTTCCGGTCACTACAATATCATGATCCTGCTGCGGCTGTAACTGCGCTGATTGAATGACCACAAGATTATCCGGCAATAATTTATATTTTAAACCGGTATTCTTTAAAAGTGTTTCCATTGTTTGTGCAAGGGTATATTCCTTTATATTCAAGTTCACTGCACTTTTTAGCGCTCTCAAATCAGTATTATAAAGGAACCTGTATGTACCTTGTTTCTCAATTTTTTGAATCACATTTTCAATCTTCGCATGTTCAACAGTCAGCGAAATATTTGCCTGCGCTTTTACTTCAGCATTTGATTGCAGTACCGCTGTTAATACCAACAGAATAGTCAGGTTCATAATTGAGGAGGCTTTCGAAAATTCTTTTGAGAAGTACCGCTTGAGCAGGTATCTTTTTTTCATATATTTATTGTTTATAGTTAAGAAATAAGATGACTAAGTAGCATTGTTATTGATTTTTTTAGCTAAACGGGGAATACTGCAATATCCTCCGTTACTTTTTTTACGTAGTATTTATCGAGTTATTGTGATTTTCTCCATCAAAGAGTAAATGAAATTTTTCCATTTTTTTGTGTTCAATATTGATGAACTCATTTTTTTCATTCCCGGTTATATAAATGCTTTTTGGAATAAATTTTTCTTTAATAGAATGTAATTCTTTGAGCTCCTGAGGAGTGGTTTGTTGGAAAAGGTCTAATTCGGGTAAATTCCAGATCCTGTTTTCCTGGTTGCTGTTTTCCTGGTTGTCCATGAAAGGATGGTCCTTTTATAATAAAGACAGTAAACAAACAAATATCCCTTAAAGAGAATCTGTATTTATTTTTGGGCACGGACGAAGGAGATTTTTTCAAACCGTTTAATAACAAGCAGCGCAATTTTGCAACCGACAATCTACATTTCAGTTTTGAGAATATTGGGAGAAATATTTTATTATTTTTAAAATACAAATTGCCATTTATTTTCTACCAGCTTCCGCACAGATCACAAACCAGGCTCGGAAAACGCTCAGGCGGCCTTCTTTACTACAGTAAAATACATTTCATAAACAAATAAAAAACCCATTATCAATTTTATTTGTATTTTTTCGAAAAAACAATGAGAGAATATTTTGCAAATTCACTTTTTTTCAAAAAGATTCTTTTAGTACTCTTCCTATTTTTCTATGTCGCAAATGTCTTTGCTCAAATACCTGCCAATGGCCTTGATGTACAGCATTACAGATTCAGCATTGCATTAAATGACAGCACTAATATCATCAAAGGAAATGCAGCAATCACAACCTCATTTACACAAAATGAAAAGCCGGTAATTTTTGACCTCGTAAATAAAAATAAAGATGGAAAAGGAATGACCGTAACATCCGTGACTAAACATGGAATTGCGATAAATTTTTTACAGGATTCTCAACATCTTATTATAAATGATAAAGGTTTAAAAGGAAGAGTAAATACTTACGATATCACTTATGAGGGTGTTCCTGATGATGGATTAATTATCAGTAATACCAAATTTGGCAATCGCTCTTTTTTCGGAGACAACTGGCCAAACCGTGCTCACAACTGGATTCCATGCAATGATCATCTCTCTGATAAAGCAACGGTTGAATTTATTGTTACTGCTCCTGATCATTACCAGGTGGTTGCTAATGGGAAAAAAATTGAAGAAATGAATCTTGCAAATCATTTAAAACTTACTCACTGGAAAGAAAATGTTCCGTTACCAACAAAAGTAATGGTGATAGGCGTTACAGATTTTGCGATAAATAATTTTGCCA
>JBQCFO010000033.1:0-2106 GCA_051959055.1 Ginsengibacter sp.
TTACATATTGTTGCCCTAATACTGTTAGGCATTGGTCTTCTTCCTTGACCTAGATCAATGCGATTTCTTATCATACCTCATTGGCGTCGGGGGTAGCGCCATGGTACCTTTGTGTAACAAAAAAAAGATGGCCGTAAAAAAAACGATAGCGATTGTAGGAGCAACAGAAAAAGCAGGCGCACAAATTGTAAAACGATTTTCGTGTACTCCTTACCGTCTGCTGCTTGTTTCCGATAATGCGGAACAGCTTTCACGATTGTTTGAAGATATTTCCAAACAAAATCCAACTGCAGAAATTGACACCGTTGAATGTGTGAAAGATGGCTGTTGGGAAGCCGATATTATAATTCTTGCCGTTGATCGTTGCGATGAAAAACATACAGCGGAAATGATGAAAGAAGTAGCTACTCAAAAAATAGTAGTAGCGCTTTCAAATGCAGAATTAGAGCAGCTTTTGCCCTATTCTAAAGTGGTAAGCATATTGGATATTTCTGCCGGAGAAATTATTATTTCTGGAAAGGATGTTACAGTAAACGAAGAAATAGTAAAGATTTTTAATCAGGCTGGGTACCAGGTTCGTACCATAGGTAAACAGGTAAATCAGCAGGGCTGACTAGTAAGCATAAATTAAAAAACAATTAAATCATAAAAACGAAACAAAAAAACATGAATAAAGTCATTGCAACAAACTCTAACAATTGGCCGGCATTAATCGCACGTCTGGCACTTGGATTAACTATTTTTCCTCATGGCGCGCAGAAACTTTTGGGCTGGTTTGGCGGTTATGGTTTTACCGGAACAATGGGATTCTTCACAGGAACGCTTCATCTGCCTTACCTTATTGCGTTGTTAGTAATTCTCATTGAATTTTTCGGCTCGTTATTTTTAATCTTCGGTGTTTTTACCCGCGTTGCAGCATTTGGTTTTATAACTATGTTTCTTGGTGTGGTATTTACGGTGCATGCTTCAAACGGTTTTTTTATGAACTGGAATATGGAAGCAAGTAGGGGAGAAGGCTGGGAATATTTTATTCTGCTTTTTGGCTTATCTCTCATTGCTTTGATTGCAGGTGCTGGCAAGGCAAGTGTAGATGCATTAATGGCTAAACGCCAGGCAATAAAGATTAAATAATAACAACTAAAACAAAATTTAAAAAAATAAAAAACAAAAATATGTCACAAACAAAATGGACTATAGATGCTGTACACAGCGAAATTAACTTCAAAGTAAAACATTTGATGATCAGCACCGTAACCGGTAAGTTCAATAATTTTTCTCTCACTGTTGAGACCGAAAACGATGATTTTAACACTGCTAAAAATATCCGGTTTACAGCAGATGTAGATTCTATTGATACTGCTAATGAACAACGGAATGCGCACCTTCGTTCTGCCGATTTTTTTAATGCAGAATTGCATCCCCAAATTATTTTTTCAGGCACTAAATATGATGCAAACGATGATGAAGGGATACTTTCAGGTGATTTGAATATAGGAGGAATCACAAAACCAATTACGCTGAAAGTTGAATTTGGTGGATCGGCAAAAGATCCGTGGGGCGGCGAAAGAGCGGGTTTTACAGTAAGCGGAAAAGTAAGCCGTAAAGAATTTGGTTTGACCTACAATGCGGTAACAGAAGCTGGTGGTGTGGTTGTAGGTGATGAAATAAAAATCAATGCAGAAGTGCAACTGGTTAAGCAGACTGGAGTTGAGGTTGAAAAAGAAGAATTAGCAGAAGAAGTGCAATAAATTATTAGTAGAAGACCTCACAGGTTTTGAAAACCTTTAAGGTTTAAAACAAAAATAAAATGGACAAAATTTTAGGATTACATCATATTACTGCGATAGCAGGAAATGCAAAAAGAAACCTGGATTTTTATACCAAAGTACTTGGTCAGCGCTTTGTAAAAAAGACAGTAAACTTTGATGATCCGGGAACCTATCATTTTTATTTTGGAAATGAAACCGGAACACCAGGAACTATCCTTACTTTTTTCCCCTGGGCGAACGTAAGACAAGGCCATAATGGTACCGGAATGGCCACGAACATTGGCTACTCAGTACCGGAAGGAAGCCTGGAATACTGGTCAGATCGCTTTAAGCAATT
>JBQCFO010000034.1:0-2747 GCA_051959055.1 Ginsengibacter sp.
ACAAAATCAAAATAATCATCTTTTGGAAAAAGTTGTTTGCCAATAGTTGCGTATTTGACCATATCAGCAGAATCTTTTGCTTCTTTGTAATCCAAAGTGAGCCATTGATACGGTAATTCAAAGGCAGGATCGGCAGTATCAGCAGCATTGTGTAAACCCTTGATGTGCGCATCTGCTATTCTCTTAAAATATTCACGTGCTACATTGTCATTTTTTGCATTCAAAGCGGCTTTCGCTATGTTTAACACTAAAGTAGTGTCCACTTTTCCAATTTTAGCCCAACCTTTCTGCCCAATATATTGCCCTACATTATCTGCTTTAATGAAAAGATTCATCGCTTTTGCAAAGCCTGCTGTATCTGAGTGTCCGGCTGCCTCATTGAAAGCATTTGCAGCTTCCTGATAATAGCCGGCATAAATACTGAAAATCGGCTGATAGTTATCTTTTACCACCAATAATGTCAATTTAGGATTATTGGAATCTGCAATCGCTTTCTTAAAAGCATCAAAAGCCTCAGCGTAAGCATCGCCTGTAAATAAACTTTTATAAGCGGAACTATCGGCCATAGTCGAATAAACTTTACTTTTTAAATAAAGTGCTTCAGAATTATTCGGGTCTTTTGCCAGTATACCATCAATTTCACTTTTGGCTTTGTCCCACTTCTTATCGTTTACATAAGAGGTGGCTTTTTTGATATCTTGTCCAAAAGTGCTTGCAACAAGAAATGTAAACAGAACCGGTAAAACTATTCTTTTCATGTGTTTATTGTTTATTGATTATCAAGTTCATTTTCAGATTCATTTGAAATTTCATTATCAGTTTCATTTGCTTCATTGGCGGGTGCTTGTTCTGCATTTTCCTCATCATCTCCGGATAATAGAATTGTGTCGTTTTCTACATCCTGCTCAGTAACAATTTGAGTTTCACCGCTCACCTCTTCAATTTCTGTATCGTTCAGATTTGTGATTGCCGCGATTTCATCCCCCTCGTCTAATTTAATTAACTTCACACCTTGTGTCGCTCTTCCTGCTTCACGGATAGATGCTATTGAAGTTCGAATAGTAACCCCGGATTTACAGGTAATCATTAAATCCTGTGTTTCATTCACATTTAATAATCCGATTAATTCGCCTGTTTTTTCTGTAATATTAATTGTTTTTACGCCTTTGCCCCCTCTGTTGGTAATTCTATATTCTTCGACTGCAGTTCTTTTTCCATATCCTTTTGCGCTCACAACCAGCACACTAACTTCCGGATCATTAACATTTACACAAATCATACCAACTACTTCATCTGTTTCTGTATCGACAGAAATTCCAAAAACCCCTATGGCACCCCTTCCTGTCGGTCTTACTTTTTCCTCGGGAAATCTAATAGCACGCCCGCTTTTTACTGCCATCATAATCTGTTGGTTGCCATCAGTAAGGCATGCATCCAACAATTGGTCGCCTTCGTTTACTGTTATTGCGTTAATTCCATTTTGCCTTGGCCTCGAAAAATCCGCAACTTTTGTTTTCTTGATAATCCCTTTCCGGGTACAAAGTACGATATAATGGTTATTTATATATTCTTCATCCTGAAGATTTTTTATAGTAATAATCGTTCTGATAGCATCGTCGGAAGGAATTTGTATTAAATTTTGAATTGCACGTCCTTTGCTTTGTTTATCTCCTTCTGTAATTTCATAAACTTTGAGCCAGAAGCATCTTCCTTTTTCTGTAAAAAACAATAAAGTATGATGCGTTGATGCGACAAACAATTTATCAATATAATCTTCTTCTCTCGTCCTGCTTCCTCTCGCACCGCGTCCACCGCGCTTTTGCTGGCGATATTCTGTGGCAGATGTTCTTTTAATGTACCCCAAATGAGATATAGTAACCACAACATCTTCTTCTTCTATCAGATCTTCCATACTTATTTCATCGGCGAGATAAGTGATTTCTGTTTTCCGTTCGTCACCATACTTATCTTTGATTTCAATCAATTCGTCTTTAATGATTTGGAATCTTTTGCTTTCATCAGCAAGAATATCTTTCAGTTTGGCAATCAGTTTCATTACTTCTGCGTGCTCTTCCCTGATTTTGTCTCTTTCCATTCCGGTAAGACGTTGTAATCTTAATTCCAAAACAGCTTTTGCCTGGATTTCGCTCATGCCAAAATCTGACATCAAGCCCTCTTTTGCAATATCTGGAGTAGATGAAGCACGAATGAGTTTAATCACTTCATCCAAATGATCTAATGCAATCAAAAATCCTTCTAAAATGTGCGCCCTTTCTTCTGCTTTTTTTAATTCAAATTTTGTTCTTCTGATTACCACCTCATGCCGAAAATCAACAAATTCCCGAATCAGATCTTTAATATTCAATACCTGTGGCCTTCCTTTTACCAGGGCAACGTTATTTATTCCAAAAGAAGTTTGCAGTTCTGTATGCTTATACAAATGGTTAATTACCACTTGTGAAATAGCGTCTTTTTTCAAATCAACTACAATCCTGGTACCCTCTTTATTATTGCTTTCATTATTTACATCAGAAACGCCTTCAATCACTTTTTCATTTATCAGATGGCCAATTTTTTCTGTAAGTGCATCACGGTTTACCTGGTAAGGAACTTCAGTAATAATGATTTTTTCTTTGCCGGTCTTTGAAGTTTCTACAGTTACTTTTCCACTCAAAACCAATCTTCCCCGGCCCGAATGCATTGCCTGTTTCACGCCATCATAACCATAGATAATTCCGCCTGTCGGG
>JBQCFO010000035.1:0-4147 GCA_051959055.1 Ginsengibacter sp.
AGGAGGTCCCATGTTTGCCTGGTGGAATAGCGGTACAGATCCCAGAATCGTGGGCGTGGTAAGCGGCCAGGAAACAGAATACAAATTTCCTTTCTCTTCCCGGAATGATAATGTATTCTCCAGCGGAAACGGCTTCGTGAATCTTTGTGCCTGGGGCAGATCCAATTGGCCCGCATAATGTGCCTCATCAATTCTAAAAGCTAACCCCTTTTTGTTTTCAGAAATTTTCAAATCGAAAAAACAGTCCTGTTTAATCTCAAAAAAAAGCCATTATGGAAAAGAAATCAAACCTTAAAGATCAGGAAGCAAGTCTTCTTGACTTAAGAAAAAACTTTGGTGCCCTGCAAATTTCAGAACATCCTTCCGCAAAAGATATCCATAGCACATTTAAGGAAAGCGTAATTGCTCACTCCGGTAACACTTTTTATGAGCAGGTGCAATCAGTTTCCTATAATCCCGATTTACAAATGCTCGAAGCTGTTTTTGCAACCAAACAGGAGAGTGGCTATAATGGTAATTTGTGTACCGGCGGATCGTTTGCGTTTGTGCGTTTCTATCTCGATTATGGCAACGGCTGGATAGATCAGGGATATACGGGCGTAAATGAACATGATATTCCAACCGGTAAAGATTGTACGAAAAAAGCGGAAAAACCATTAAGCTATTCGGCCTCGTTGAAAATCACTCCCGAGACAAAATATTGCAATGAGCATGTTTTACCGAAGGCCCGTGCAATTCTTGAATGGAATAAAATTCCTCCTGCCAATACGCCTAACTATAATTCAACCTGGGGCGATACAGTGGATGACCATGTTCAAATAAAGCCACGAAGAAAATTTATTCTTGAAAACCCAGTTCTCGCGCAATTAATTGAATTATCTGTTGAGCAACCGATGCTCAAAGTTTCTGACGCGGCTAAATTTATTCCGGGTGGCGAAGCAGCTTTACAAGAATCTAAAACTTCTCTTCAGGACCAGACATTAGACCTTAGCGCTTTGATTCATTTGTACAAAAACGAAAAGTCTGTAACCCCGGCAAGATATGGGTTACAAAATGTAGAGGCTGCATTAAAAAGTTTTGATTCAAATTTTATTTCCCAAAATATTGACCAATGGAAACAAAATGGAATTGATTACCAGGCCATCATCAAAGAACTTGAAAATACCAATGCGGATGTCTCTTATGAACAAATAGAGCAGGTAGGTCTCGATTACAACTTAGAACAATTTGTGGCTTCATTCCGGGTAAAAAGACCCGGTGGATATTCAGGGGATTTGTGCAGTAGCGGCAGCCTGGAATACGTTGCCTTCTGGGCCGACTGGAATAATGATTGTAAATGGCAATACGTCGGCACTACTTCGGTAAATGTGCACGATATCAATGACATTCCCAAAGGAGGCTTATCTTATGCGGCGATCCTTCCTTATGATTTTAACAAGGTGAGAAAACTTTGTTTTAATCCTGAAGTAGTGAAGATACGTGCTGTTCTCTCCTGGAATATTGCTCCCTCTACAACTGACGCAGATAAATTAGAATACTGGGGCAATCGCATGGATACTTATATCCAGGTAAAACCAGGCGCCGGCACCGGAACTTTAGAACCCATCATTAATATCCTGGGCGGAATACCTGTTGATGAAATTGGTGCAAATGGCTTAACAATCCCCGGTGCAAAATTCGCGTTGAACCAGGTGGGCGTTAATGATTTTAGTCCATTTGGAGGAGTAATTGTTGCGCAGGGGCCTTCATTCCCCGGCCACAGGTATCGCATCAAAGTAACCAACATGAACACTTCAGGAAGTTATTATGTGCATAATACGTTTGTGGTGGTAGGCTGGCTGATGGTGCCGCCTTACGTGCAATACACAAATGTTGCAGCCGATTTACTTACCGACTATTACAATTACCAGGATTTTGATAAAAACACCGACAATGTGTTAGCAAGATGGAGTCCGCAAACAAACGATCTTCTCAAACTGGAATTAGAAATTGAAGGCGTATTTGGGGTATTTACAAAATATATTCAAATGGATAATGTAGCGCCTGTCATTAATTTGACTGTTGATGATCTTGGAGATTGTACTCATTACAAAAAGGGAGATGTTATTACAGGATCGTATTCTGTTTATGACGCACACCTGTTGAATTATACGCTCGCATGTAGTTTTGGAGGCTCTGTAAGCGGTACAACCAATACTTCGAATACATTTAGTTTCCCTACCGCGAATGCAAATACGCCTTGTGGTAAAGTTTCCCTGGTTGCATACGAAAGAACCATATACGACAGTCAGTGGACAAATAATGATTCTTATGCAGAGCAGATTATTTGCCTGCAACCAAAGTAGCAATTAATTTTTTAAACAAGGAAAACGCAGAAAATCCTTTAAAAAAGTACGCATCCCGAAAGCCGAAAGGGAAAAAAAGAGTAGGCAAATAAATTATAAAATTATGGACGATATTCCTATTTGCCCCGATTGGTGGCCGATTATTTTATGGCGGTTACATTTTACAAACATACCATGGCATGGCGGCGGAGGTGGTAATCCGGTAAACTATCCACCTGCTACTGATGCCATATTATCAGCGTTACTGGCCCATACCTCATCTTATTTATTGCTCGATCAAAAAGCAGGAGCAGCAATAAGAGCAGAGGCAGTTAGAAGTATTGTTAGTGCAGCTCAAAACATGGATAAGCTGCATAATGAGGCAAATAAACAATAGCCGGATCAGAACCTGTTTCATATGGTTGGAACAGGTTCTTTACCATGGTTAATGTCGTCACCGACCATTCCTTGAGACGTTAAAGCCGAAAGATTCGTAGAGTACTCACTTTTAAAAAGCTGACAGCTCTTTTAGCCGCCCTATATTCCTGGCGATTGTCGCCTTATCGGAATTTGAATGTGCAAGGCGAAGAGCTTTTTGGTAATGCTCCAATGCTTTTGTATTATCAACGTCAGTATAAAGATTGCCTAATAATGAATAATACAAATGGTTGTCAGAAAGATATAATTTTTCAGCTTCTGCTATTGCCTCTTTTTTCCCGTTGGCTTTTGCTAGCGCAAAAGTCCGGTTTAATGCCGCGATTGGTGAATATTGTATTTGCAGTAATTGATTGTAGAGCTGCAAAATATTTTCCCACTTTTCGGTGCTGTCTTCTTTATGAGTATGCCAATATGCGATTGCTGCTTCCAAATGGTACTTTGATAATTCATCGCCTTTCGAGGCCAGATTTAAATAATATTCACCTTTGTCAATCAGTTCTTTATTCCACAAACTGGTGTCCTGGTCCTCATACAAAATACTATCTCCATGGTCGTTTATTCTAGCTTCAAAGCGGGAAGAGTGAAAGCACATCAGGGAAAATAGCGCGTTTACCGGAGGTTGGTTTGTGTAGCTATTTTCGATCAGCAAATAGGTTAATCTCATGGCCTCGAGGCAGAGATCTTTTCGCAAACTCACATCCTGGTTCGAGGACCAATAACCTTCATTAAAAAGCAGGTACAAGGTGAGTAAAACGGCGGGCAGCCGTTCATTTATTTCAGGTAAAGCCGGATGCGCTATTTTAATTTTTTCAGTTCTCAGTTTTTCCTTCGCTCGTTGCAACCGCTTATAAATAACTTCTTTATTTGTCAAGAAGGCATTGGCAATTTCTCCTGCTCCAAACCCGCAAAGAAGGTTTAATGCCAAGCCGATTTGTGCTTCTGCAGGATTACACGGATGGCAAACGGCAAATATCATAGAAAGCTCGCTGTCATTAATATTTTTCGTTGATAAATCAATTTCTATTTCCAAAAATGTATCTGCACTGTATTTTATTTCTTTTGAAATTTTTTGGGTAAAAATGGAGTCATGTTTCAAATAATCTTTGGTTTTATTTTTTGCAACCGTATAAAGCCATGCGGCAGGGTTTTGTGGCAGCCCCTTCAAGCCCCATAATTCAGAAGCTAAAAGAAAAGTATCACTTACTATATCCTCTGCAATTTCAATGTGTTCGATACCAAATAATTTATAGAGAACAGAAACGATTTTCCGGTATTCTGTTCTGAATAAATGAGGTATTAATTCTGTTTGTTTCATAAATTGAATGCCTTTGCAAAAATACAAAGGCATTCAGGTTTTTAAGGTGAACAATTACATTTCACTATTC
>JBQCFO010000036.1:0-7717 GCA_051959055.1 Ginsengibacter sp.
TTGTTTTCCGCGAACATAAAGTGGCAGGCACTATTGCCAACATTATGTCTGAACATATTATCAACTTCAAAACAATAATTGCAGCAACAATAGCAGCCATAAGCTGGAATATTTTTACGTGGTACTATGGCATTCCATCGAGCTCCTCACACACCTTGATCGGTGGTTTGGCCGGTGCTGCACTTGCAGCAGGAGGATTAGCGGGTGTGAATACTCATCCTGTTTACATAGCGTTGATCTTTATGATATTAGCGCCTGTAATTGGGTTATTATTGGGTTTTGCCATTACTGTTATTACTGTAAATATTGCAAAAAAATCTCGGCCTGCACGTGCCGAAAAATGGTTTCGAAGCCTTCAGTTGGTTTCGTCCGCTTCTCTTAGTCTTGCGCATGGCGGAGGTGATTCTCAAAAAACCATGGGTTTAATTTTAACAGCTATCTGGTTCTATGAAAAAAGCGTTCATGGGGCAACGGCTTCGATTGAAGAAATGGCCATGCCTGAATGGTTGCCACTCGCCTGTTACTCTGCCATTGCGTTGGGTACCATGTCGGGTGGATGGCGGATTGTAAAAACTATGGGAACACGGATAACCAAAGTGAATCCGCTTGAAGGTTTCTGTGCGGAAACCGCCGGAGCTTTCACTATTTTTCTTACCATATTTTTTGGAATACCGGTGAGCACAACTCACACACTTACAGGAGCGATCGTAGGTGTTGGCGCTACCAAACGCTTGTCAGCAGTGCGTTGGGGCGTTACCGTTAATTTGGTTTGGGCCTGGGTTCTCACCGTTCCTGTAAGCGCGCTTGTGGCCGCCGTTGTTTATTTTATCATTCATCTCCTTACTTAAAAACCTCCAAGGTTCTTTGAGAAGTATACATTGAGGAGAGCCTGAAAGAGCTTCCCTGTTCTATTGAAATAATTAAAGCGCCAACACTTTTCTAATCAATTTTCTCTTACTTTGTGGCATGAATAAAATATTAGTTACAGGAGGATGCGGGTATATCGGCGCGCATACGATTGTTGACCTCATTGAAAATGGATTCAATCCAATTTCTATTGATAATAACGCCAGGTCTTCTACTGCTTTGCTAACGGGCATTAAAGAAATTACCGGTGTTGGGGTTAAGAATTATAAAGTGGATCTTACCAATTTTGATGACACCTATGCAGTTTTTCAGGAGAATGAAGACATCAAAGGCATCATTCATTTCGCTGCTTATAAAGCAGTTGGAGAATCGGTAAACAAGCCTCTGATGTATTATGAAAACAATTTAATTTCTCTTATCAATGTGTTGAAATGCGCCAAAGAATTTAAAGTGCCTCATTTTATTTTTTCATCGTCGTGTACTGTTTATGGAAGCCCGGATAAAATTCCCGTAACTGAGGAATCACCGGTAAAACCAGCAGAATCACCTTATGGTGCTACCAAGCAAATGGGTGAAGAAATTGTAAGAGATGTAACAAAAACCGGTGGATTGCAAAGTATTTTATTGCGATATTTTAACCCGGTAGGTGCTCATCCTTCAGCGCTTATAGGTGAATTGCCACTTGGCAAACCCGAAAACCTGGTGCCGGCGATTACACAAACTGCTGTTGGAAAAATAAAAGAATTAGTAGTTTATGGCGATGATTATGATACAAGAGACGGCTCATGCATCCGCGATTATGTGCACGTTTGCGACATCGCCCACGCGCATATACTGGCTTTGCAACATTTAATTGATCATAAAAATGTGCAGCCATGCGAAGTGTATAATCTTGGAACCGGAAATGGTGTTTCGGTGCTCGAAGCCGTTCATGCTTTTGAAAAAGTAAGCAATGTAAAATTGAATTATAAAATTGGCCCCCGCCGCCCCGGCGATATTGTAGCTATTTATGCAAATAATTCTCTGGCAAAGGAAAAATTAAAATGGGAACCGAAATATTCTTTGGATCAAATGATGGGAACCGCGTGGAAATGGCAATTAAAACTAGAAGCAGATACCGCACTGCATAGTAATGCTAACTTCGAAATGAATTAAGAAATACGAGGAATTAAGAATCGGGCTTATTTGTGCTTTTGCTGCAATGAAGAAGCAGGAAAATATGCTTTTCTTTAATCAATATTTTTCCAAAACACCCAAACCAAACAAAGCAAAATCATATTTAACCGGATCTTGCGGATCAAACTTTTTTAATTCTTCTGTTAGTTCGATGGCAGTAAGCCAATCAACCTGCTTTCTTTTTAATAAACCAAAGTTTCTTGAAACCCTTGCTACATGTACATCTACAGGACAAATCAATTGTGCGGGAGTAATTTTTTTCCATAAACCGAAATCAACACCTTTGTTATCATTGCGCACCATCCATCGCAGATACATGTTCAATCTTTTGCAACTTGAATTTTTTTGTGGAGAGGCAATGTGCTTTTTTGTTCTTTCGGGAATATCTTCCAAAGAAAAAAAGTACCGGTAAAAATGATTTAGAGACTTTTCGACTATATCAGGTTGGTTGGATTGCTGTATTGTTAAATTGCTGAAAAGCGCCGATTCGAGTGATGGGTACTTTGAATAATGATATTTAAAAAAAGAAATAAAATAAAAAAGATCGGTATCGTTAAAAGTACGGTGACAAAATCTTTCCAGCTTTTTCAAATCTTCATCTGTATGGTTCAAACAAAAATCATAAGGCGCATTATCCATTAATTGGAAAAGCAATTTTGATTTATTGATAATCGTTTTTCTGATTCCCCAGGCGAATGTTGCTGCAAAAAATCCGGCAATTTCAATGTCTTGTTTATTAGAAAATAAGTGTGGAATACAAACAGGATCGTCTTTTATAAAATCCGGATTATTAAACTGGATTACTTTTTTGTCGAGAAATTTTTTGAGGCCGGATTTATCGTTTAGCATTTAAAATCCATATTTTTCTTTTACCTCTTTTTAAATCTTCGATCTTGATTCCTTCTGAAGGATTTTGGTTATGGACTTCCAGGCGCTCTTTTGCAAATTGAATCTCTTCTTTAGATATTTTTGAGAAGTCATTCTCAATACTATCCCACAAAGCTTCTACAAAATCTAATTTCTCTTTTGTAGGTAAATTGAAAAGCTCCTCTTTATCATATCCCATAATTTTAATTTTTTAAAAGTAAAAAACTAACCTCAATGTTTAAAATTACAAATTAATATTCAAAATCTTACCCAATCGCCTGATCCAAATCTTCTATCAAATCACCTGCATCTTCAATTCCCACACTCAATCTGATCAAAGAATCTACAAGCCCGTTTTTCAATCTTTCTTCGCGCGGAATGCTTGCGTGAGTCATCGAGGCGGGATGCCCGATAAGGCTTTCAACGCCACCAAGGCTTTCTGCAAGAGAAAAAAGTTTTGTAGAAGAAAGTACTTTATTTGCTGCTTCCATACTGTCATCTTTCAAAGTAAAACTTATCATTCCTCCAAAACCACGCATTTGTTTTTTAGCAATTTCATGATTGGGATGATCTTCAAATCCTGCCCAATAAACTTTATCAACTTTGGAATTATTTCTAAGCCAATGCGCGATTTTTTCTCCATTTTCGCAATGTCTTTGCATGCGCACGTGAAGTGTTTTCAACCCTCGTAAAATTAAAAAGCAATCCTGCGGCCCTGGAATAGCGCCGCAACTATTTTGAATAAATGCTAATTTATTTTTTAAGTCTTCATCATTCACAATCAAACAACCATGCACAGAATCGCTATGGCAGCCAATATATTTGGTGGCAGAATGTAAAACAATATCGGCACCCAGATCCAAAGGATTTTGCAAATAAGGCGAAGCAAAAGTATTGTCTACACAAAGAATGATGTTATTCTTTTTTGCGATAGCAGCAACTGCAGCAATATCCGTAATATTCATCATCGGATTGGTGGGCGTTTCTGTCCAGATGAGTTTTGTATTTTTATTGATCACTTTTGAAACTTCATTCGCATCCTGCATATTGATGAAGTGGAATTTCAATCCATATTTTTCAAAAATTTTTGTAAAAAGACGATACGTTCCGCCATACATATCATTAGCTGCGATTACTTCATCACCGGGATTTAATAATTTAATCACAGCATCTGCGGCAGCCGAACCGCTGGCAAAGCATAAACCATATTTCCCGTTTTCAACTATTGCCAAAGCATTTTGTAATGCATGCCTGGTTGGGTTTTGAGTTCGCGCATATTCATAGCCTTTGTGTACGCCGGGGCTTTCCTGTACGAAAGTAGAAGTCTGGTAAATGGGAGTCATAATCGCTCCTGTTGTAGGATCCGGTTCTGCGCCGGCATGTATAAATTTTGTTTCCTGTTTCAAAATAATTTTATTTTTAAAGTAGTAAGTATCAGGTAAAGGTATTCATCGTTCAGTAAACAAATAAATAATCGGGATTCATGATTTTCGCTTTTAGCTTTGAGCATCCAGCTTTCAGCTTTGAGCCTTCCGCTTAAAACACAATTGGCAAAGCAACTTTCACATCTTCCCAATAAATATTCATATTTGCTCCTGAATTTGTTTTTTCAAAAACGATTGTCATGTCTTCGGTCAGATCATTTTTTTTGGCAGGCAAATCCATTCGCACTACATCTTTTAACGAATCATAACGAAAACTTCCCCAGGTATCGGTTTCTTTATTTACAATCAATGTCCATTTATCAGGTGTAGGAATTGCGTAAAGCGTGTAACGTCCTTTTTTTATTTTTTTACGATTGATTTCTACATCTTTAAAAAATTCAATTTCGGTAGCTTCATTCGCCCCCAGACGCCACACTTCTCCATATTCCTGTAATTCGCCAAAAATTCTTCTACCATTCACTTGTGGCCTGCTATAGATAACGCGCATTACAGGCGGAGACGACATTTTATTTTGTATTTTCTGGATAGGATAATTTACTGGAAAATAGCTCATGTCCATAGGAGATTTGTCGAGTGGTGGAATCGGAGATGGAGTAACTTGTGCTGACGCGGAAAAACAAAGGATCATTAAAACCAGGGCAAGGACATTCTTCATACACTTTTTTTGATTTGCAAATATAGATGGATTTATTCTGTTAAAAGATTGCGCATGTTTTCAAGAGCAAACTGTTTCAATTCAGGAAAAAAAGCTTTGTAACAATTTGATAATTCTTCGTAATGCTTATTAAAAATCCTGAAAGCAAAATCAGATTCATGCAAATAAACTGCCCGATGAACGAGGCCGCCAAAACTTTTCCGTATGCCTTCTTTAAGCCGGTATTCATACAACCAGTTTTGTGTTTTCATATAAGGAAATAATCGTTGAAAAGAGGAAGGAAAAATAACTTTTTCCTGATCCAACTGGGTGTAAACTATTTTTGAAAACGCTTCAAGTCCGCCATAAGATTCGAATTGTTTTTTATCTAAAGCTAAAAAGTGATCGTAAACAATATCTGCAAAAGCGCCGGAATACAAGCGGTAGTGAGGCCGGAAGAAATTTTTTGCTATTGCGGTTGCCGGATGAAAATCTGTGAAATTATCAATCAGGCGGTGCAAAGCAATCCCTTTTTGAATCGTTAACGGATAACCAAATTTCTGTTTCCCTTTTACAAAATCGCTGATCATATTCCCGGTTAAAATTTCCGGATTATTAAAAGATAGATAAGCATGGGCCAGATAATTCATTTTGTAAAAATAACTCCTAAATGTTTGCATAAATTTTTTGTCTAAGCCTCGCAGCCTTCTCCTTATTTCAAAAATTCTTTTCCGAAGGTTAACCGTTAGGCATCTCTTGTTCCCATTGAATTGGCATATATTTTTCTTTAAAAAAAATTATTAATTCTAATACACACTTTTATGGACGAAACAGAAAGAATAACTGACCCTTCAATGGGAAGTAACGAACTGGGCTCCGAAACCCGCGAAGAAGTGCACACAGGTGTTTCAGCCGGCACCGATACGCAGCTTTTTCTCGCCGCAGCCGGCGGAAAGAAGCATAAGAAGAATAAGGCAAATGACGCAAAAAAAACGAACGAGGACCATACAAATGAAAGCCAAATCGAGGATGATGATACGGAATTTTTGGAAGTAGATGAAACAGATGAATAACAATATACCGTCATTTCTAATTTAGCAAAGGCAGGCCAAGCCTGCCTTTGCTAAATTTTTTTGTAGAATAAAATACTCAAATTCTAAACCATATTATGGATAAAACTACCAAAGACGAAGAAAAGGTAACGAAATCAAAAATTAAAACAGATTCTTCCAAAAACATGCCTTCGGTTCCTGAAACAGCACCAAAAGTGCCGAAGGGAACGAAGATGGAAAACAAGATTTTATTTATCACCGGTGCTGATAGCGGCATTGGAAAAGCGTGTGCTTTATTGTTTGCAAACCAGGGCGCAGATGTGGCCATTGTTTATTTGAATGAAGACGATGATGCAAATGATACAAAGAAAAAAATAGAAGCGTATGGAAGAAAATGTTTATTAATTCGCGGTGATTTAAGAAAAGAAGATTTTTGTAAAGAGGCAGTAGATAAAGCTGTACAAGAATTTGGAAGAATTGACGTATTGATAAATAACGCAGGAACACAAACAGAAGCAGAATCACTGGAGGACATTACCACAGAAAACATGATCAAAACTTTTGAAACCAATATTTTCTCCATGTTTTGGATTACCAAAGCAGCGTTGCCGCACATGAAAAAAGGAAGCGCTATTGTAAATACAACTTCTGTTACTGCGTATCGGGGCAGCCCTCATTTGATAGATTATTCTGCAACAAAAGGCGCCATTGTCACTTTTACCCGCAGTCTTAGCAACAACCTTGTAAGCAAGGGAATCCGTGTAAACGCGGTGGCACCTGGTCCCATCTGGACGCCTTTAATCACCGCCTCGGAGCCAGATAAAACTTTAAAAGAACATGGCGCGGGAACACCTATCGGACGCGGCGGACAGCCAAATGAAGTAGCGCCCTCTTACTTGTTTTTGGCATGTAATGATGATTCCAGCTATATTTCAGGACAGGTGTTGCATCCAAATGGCGGTGAGGTTGTAAACGGATAAATAAGTTAAAATTCTATTTTCATGATTGAGGTTGCCGAAGAAGTTCCCAAGCTTTCAAAAAGAAAGTTGCGCAGTATTGTAAAAAATGAAGAGAAAACTGCCGAGGCAGCGAATCTCATTTATGTAAGCGATAAGGACGAGGGAATTGAAAGAAGAAAAAACGGAGATGCGTTTGAATATTATTACAAAGATCAACTGATAAAAGATGATGAAGAATTACTGAGGATAAAACACCTGGTAATTCCGCCTGCCTGGGAAAAAGTGTGGATCTGCAAAGATGAAAACGGGCACCTGCAGGCAACGGGTTACGATACCAAAAACCGGAAGCAATATAAATATCACCGGGCGTGGAATGCACTTAGAAACGAAACAAAGTTCTACCGGCTCCATGATTTTGGAAAAGCTTTGCCTGCTATACGATTGCAACTCGATAAAGATTTAAGTCTTCCGGATTTATCTGTAAAGAAAGTGCTGGCGGCGGTTGTGAGCCTGATGGAACGAACAAACATCCGGATCGGCAATTCATTTTATGAAAAAGAATATGGCTCTTTTGGCCTGACCACTTTGAAAGATCGCCATGTAAAATTTGAGGGAAATGAGGTTATATTTTCATTCAAAGGAAAAAAAGGAGTAGCGCACAAAATCAGATTAAAGAGCAAAAGGCTTGCGAGCATTATCAAAAAATGCAGGGATGTG
>JBQCFO010000037.1:0-2187 GCA_051959055.1 Ginsengibacter sp.
AAGGCAGTTCTTTCATAGAAAAACTAGCTACATCCTAACGCTTAAATTCAGAACTAATACGACCTAACAAATGCCAAAACCGGGGCAGCCATTACGCACATCGGCATTTGTTTCGCTAATCGTCTTCAGTTGTCAGGGCGACGGAATTCTATCGGCTACAAATGTTATCTTCGGCAATAGAAAATAAATCAGCTTCGGTATTGGCAGACGGAACACGGAATATCAAAATAGTACTGGCTTAACGATCTGGTAGATTACAATATTATGCGATCGTTCAGTGATTAAAAAACTTATTTTTATCTACTCAAATAAATCAGCTTCTTTAAAATGGCCCGTGCAGGTAAAAAAATCAGCTTTAACAAGTATTGGATATTTTATGTATTTGCGTTCGTAGTTTTAAGTTTTACCGTCATTCCTAAAATATGGTATTGCATTACCTATAAAAGAACCACCGGTATCATTCAATATTTTGAACCGGTTTCTGTGCCTACAATTTTTGGCGAACAAGTTCAACAGTGGCCACGGGTTGACTTTGCCATAAACAACCAAACCTATTCTTTTTATGGAAACAACTTCCTGCGTGATGGAAATTATGGAGGAGATACCGTAAAAATTATTTACGATCCTGATCGCCTCATAAAGCATATATCAATTCATCCTTGGGCATTTGGGGCCCGGAATTTGCCAATGTGATTCCTATCCTGTTGATTATTTATTTATGCTTTGGGCTTGAATACATTCCTGAGAGAATTGTTGTGAGGGTTTGATAAAACGCCTTTACACAACATCCCTGTCGTTGTTTTATGCGGAAAGAAGAATGCTCAGAATAAGGAGCGTTTAAAAAGCACTTGCAGATGTTTAAGATTTATATAACTACAAGAACAACTACCGCAATCTGAAGAAGAACTCGTCCATTTGCTCACCCGGCTTCACATTCCGCCGGGGGTGGCCCTCAACGACATTTTTCTCGACACGCAGGATATGTCTGAGCAATTGCACTTTTGCAAGAGCGTATTGAACAACATGCGCAAAAACGGCGAGCTCTTCTACACCAATTAACCAGGAATGGCAAGGTGTATTACCTGAAACAGGAGGTAGCGGCCACGCTGAAAAAAAACATTGTTGTCGGCAAAAACAGCCCGCTCCGCAAGAATGGCCTCAAATGTATCAGTACGTTGATGGGCATGTTTTCTATCTGCCCGTTTGATGGAGCGGAATTGGTGAATATGCTGATGTTCGCGTGAATTGGTGAAGCCTGCCTTTCATAACTGTTACAAAGACAACGCCGTTTGCGCGATGCAAATCGGTGCGCTTAGAATCGAAATTAGAAGATTATTACCGGGCAATAAATAATAATTCATTCTTAGTCTTTTGGCTTAAAGCGTATTTATGCTGCTTTTCGATTACTCTAACTTCCTTTCCATATTTCCTAAAGAAATTTTCGATAGTCTCCTTGTCAGGAATTCCTTCATCGACATATGACATTATGATAATATTATCTTGAAATCTTTCGATCAATTTTTCAATTGAGTTTGTTATTTGTTCCTTGTTGGTAAAGTCTTGGATTGCTTTTTTTTCTTTTAGCTTGGGAACATTCGTTTCATTGTTAATCACTAAATCCGCCCATCTATCATAATTAGCAATGCACTCTAAAAAGTTTTAGTAATTAAGATAGTTTAACCCCGTTGATTGATTATTCGAGAAGTAAGGAGGATCAATATAAACGAGGTCAACACCATTTGGGCAATATAAAGCATTATGGCCGCCCACCACCTTATTTTTCTTTTTATTGTCAAATATTGATTGATTGTATTCAGCAACAAATTTTTTTATTAATTCTTCAAACGGTTTTTCCCAGGTGGTTTTGTTGCCAAAGTTTCTTTTTACATCATTTGTTCTTAGGTTTAGGTTGCTACACGAAAGATTCTTGTTCCGTGATTTTTGATTATGAAGGTTACGAGTTAAAGCTTGTTTAAAAAAGAGTCTGTAAAAACGGCAGGCGCCCATCTGTTTTCTTTTATTTATAAATTCTATTCTCCTGTAACAAAATACTTTTACATTCTGCATGCAGATTATCACGAGGGTGATTTTTTTGCAGTAAAGTTTTATTGTAAAAAAGACAGACATAGTGATTTTAAATATTCTAAAATTATTAATAAAGGTGACGTTGGAAATATTTTAATGACG
>JBQCFO010000038.1:0-3947 GCA_051959055.1 Ginsengibacter sp.
ACATTGCCATTCATAAACAGCCTTCTCGGGATTTCATTAAGCATCAACTCGTCAAATATTATTTCCATTATTTCCTTTCTGCTGGCAATTATTGTTATTGTCACACTTCTTGCCGGTTTTTACCCTTCTGTTGTATTGTCCCGGTTTAACCCGATAGATGCGCTAAAAAGCAAGCTGACAGCGAAAAGTAATAAAGGCATTTCACTGAGGAGAGGACTTGTGATTTTTCAGTTTGTAATTGCACAGGTATTAATAATCGGCACACTCGTTATTGTTCAGCAAATGAATTTTTTTACGAAGCAGCCGATAGGCTTTGATACAAGTGCCATCGTCAATATTCCGTTGCCAACAGACAGTGCCAGGCAGCAAAAGTTCGATTTTATAAAAACGCATTTGCAAAGTGTTGCCGGTGTTCAGCACGTAAGCTTGAGTTCTAATACACCGATTGAAAATGATGATGATAACTGGTCAACATTTATGTTTGACCATGCCACGAAGCGGACAGATTTTTATGCCATTTTTAAATCGGCTGATAATGATTATGTGGCCACGTACGATCTTCCTTTAATTGCCGGCAGAAATTTAGCGCCATCAGACACCATGAAAGAATTTTTGGTAAACGAAATGCTGGTTGAAAATCTTGGCATCAGAAATCCGGAAGAGGTCTTAAATAAAGAAATCGCTTTTAATGATCGAATGAAAGGAACAATTGTAGGGGTGCTGAAAAATTTTAATACAAGGTCATTTCGCGATAATCTCGCGCCAGTGATCATCACCACTTTTAAGCAAAACTACAACGAGGCTTCAGTAAAACTGGCTACAAAAGATGTAGTGCCTGTGATGCAATCAATAGAAAAATTATGGAACACAACTTATCCTGACTTCGTGTATGAGTATCAATTTTTGGATGATAAAATTGCAGGCTTCTATAAACAGGAAAGCCAGTTATCCCAACTGTATCAAATATTTGCAACAATCGCCATATTGCTGAGCTGTCTTGGGCTCTACGGTTTAGCATCGTTCATGGCAGTGCAAAAAATAAAAGAAGTAGGCATTCGCAAAGTGCTTGGTGCGACAGTATCAAACATCGTATATCTTTTTTCGAAGGAGTTTGTATTGCTCATCAGTGTTGCGTTTTTAATCGCAACACCGGTTGCATGGTATTTTATGAATAAATGGCTGCAAAATTTTGCATTTAAAATTCATTTAAGCTGGTGGATATTTTTTGCAGGAGGAATAGCTTCTGTCATTATTGCTTTGGGAAGTGTGAGCTTCCAGGCGATAAAAGCGGCGATAGCCAATCCGGTAAAGAGTTTGAGAAGTGAGTGATGTGCTGATATGCTAATGTGCTGATGTGCCAATGGAAAAATGGGAAAATGAAAATTAGAATTATTTCTTGCCTGCGTGACTGATACAGGTAGAGTTTACTGAAGGAAAAATGTTATAACTGAAATGGAACATAAATTTTAAAACACGATTATGAAAAATTATATAACCATCATCAGCACACTCTTTATTCTCGCATCATGCGATAAGCCTGTAGTGCATCCCGATCCAACGATGAACTATATCGACCTGGAAAATAAAGAAGTAAAATTCAGCGAATCAGCTTCCGTAGATATCAATAAGGATGGGATGGCGGATGTTCGTTTTTCCACAAAGTTTTTGGGCGATCCGATCGCCAAAAAGGATATGCATATATACCTTGCCACATCCCGGAGCAATTGCCGCCTGCCTGTAAATGCAAATGAAAATCCGCCCGTACTTTCAAAAGGAGAACCCATCCCATTGGAAAATTTTGCAGGATACACCTGGTATGAAAATACGCAAATACAATTGGTTCAAAAAGTTACCGAAATAACAGGCGATCCATACTGGGAAGGATTATGGAAATCTGGCAATCATCAATATTTGCCAGTACAGGTGATGGCAAATAAACAACGCTTTAATGGCTGGATGGAACTTAGTTTTGATACAAATGGTGAAAAGATAATTCTACATAAAGCAGCGATTTCCAAACTTCCGGAAACATTTGTGATTGCAGGAGTTTAAGAGAATTAATTGATAATGTGCTGATGTGATAGTGTGCTAATCAGAAAATAAGAATCGCAAAGTGTTCACTGAAAATGAGTATTGGAGGCTTTTCAGTCTGCGAAGTTTGTCAAAAATAAAGCAACTACGTTTATCAGTATTACTGGTTGGGCTGTTGGTAAGAACGCTGATTTATTGATTTTCGTCAGGGGGCAGAATGTTTCCTGCTTGCGGATAGGATAAAAAAAGAAATACCTGAAGCCGAAACAGAATGTATCCGGCAAATCTGCCATTTCTAATCCGTGAAAACTTTGAGAAGTGAGTAATATAATAATAATGTACTAATGAGATATGTACTAATGAGATAATGAAAGAAGGAGAGAATGAGAAAATGTGAAAGGTAACAATAGGCATTCGACAGAATACAAATCTGTCATATTTGTTTGTTTACTAACGGTACCAGACAAACAAAATTGAGGAATAAAAAATGAATGGTCAATTGTAAATGCTGAACAAAATCATTAAATCAATAAATCTTCTTTTATGTTTAAAAATTATTTCAAAACGGCATGGAGAAACCTTCTTCGCAATAAAGTTTTTTCTTTCATCAACATCAGTGGATTAGCAATTGGAATGGCAAGTGCCATTCTTATCTTTCTATGGATACAAAACGAAATTAGCTCTGATCGTTTTCATACCAACATTAGCAAATTGTACGAGGTCTGGGGCAACGATGTATATAATGGGGAGGTGAAAAGCGGAAAAGCCACACCTGAAATTATGGCTCCTGTTTTAAAAAATGATGTGCCTGAAATAGATAAAGTTTCACGCATCAGCTGGGGTGAAGATTATTTATTCACGGTTGGTGATAAAAGTTTAAAGGCTCACGGGAATATAGTTGACCCGGATTTTTTAAGTATGTTTAGCTTTCCTATTGTTGAAGGAAATGTAAATGCATTAAATGACCCCCATTCAGTTGTGCTTACACAAAAACTTGCCAGGGATATTTTTGGAAATGAAGATCCAATCGGTAAAACGATAACAATCCAGAGAGGTACGGATTATAAAGTGACGGCAGTTTTAAGAGATCTTCCTAGCAATACAGAATTCAAATTTGATTATTTACTTTCCTATGTTTATAAAAGTACGACGGGGGATATAGACAGCGACTGGACAGACGTTTCTATCCGCACTTTTGTAATGTTAAAGCCTAATACGTCTTTTAATGCAGCGAATGCTAAAATTAAAAATGTGATTGCTCAGCATTCCGGTAACAGGTCTAAAACCACTTCGTTCTTATATCCTGTCAGCAAGCTTAGGTTATATTCTGATTTTAAAAATGGAAAGCCCGTTGGCGGACTTATAGAACGTGTAAGAATATTCAGCCTGATTGCCATATTAATTCTGTTGATTGCCTGTATCAATTTTATGAATCTTTCAACCGCAGGGAGTGAAAAGAGAGCCAGGGAAGTTGGTATTCGCAAGGTGGTTGGCGCAGGCAGAAAGATTTTAATAAATCAGTTTCTTGCGGAGTCAATTGTAGTAGCCTTTATCTCAGGTGTACTTGCAATAATCATTGTACAGCTTTGTTTGCCTGCATTCAACAATCTTGTGCAAAAACAATTATTCATTAATTATTCTAGTATTTATTCCTGGGGCACTGCCATAGGATTTATTTTATTTACCGGTATTCTTGCAGGCAGTTATCCTGCATTTTTTTTGTCGGCATTTAAACCCATCACTGTTTTAAAAGGAACCTTTAAAAAAATAAATGCATCAGTTACTCCACGCAAGCTGCTTGTAGTGCTGCAATTCACTTTTGCAATTGCACTCATTATTTGCACTATAATTATTGCACAGCAAATTAAATATGCCCAACAAAGAGAAACGGGATATAATAAAGACAAGCTGGGTTA
>JBQCFO010000039.1:0-13822 GCA_051959055.1 Ginsengibacter sp.
TACTTCGCATGAAATAATCTGACGTTTAAATCATTTTCAAAAAAAAAAAATAAAAATATTAAAATATGCCACGTTCATCAAATGCAGTAGCATCAAGGGCAAGAAGAAAAAGAATCCTGAAGGCCGCCAAAGGTTATTACGGAAAAAGAAAAAATGTTTATACCGTTGCTAAAAATGTAATGGAAAAAGGGCTGACATACAGCTATGTTGGCCGCAAACTTAAAAAACGCGAATACCGCGCCCTTTGGATTGCGCGTATCAACGCAGCTGTGAGAGAGGAAGGATTGACTTACAGCCAGTTCATCCATAAGTTAAATGAAAAAAATATAGGCCTGAACAGGAAAATTCTTGCTGATATGGCAATGAATGAGCCTGAAAGCTTTAAGAATTTAATTTTATCTGTAAAGTAAATTATTCAAAAATTTCTTTAAAAACCGTCCGAAAAAATCGCGACGGTTTTTTTATGTGCACAATTCGGAAACATTTTGTGATACACCTTGAAAATCTGTCGTCTGGCTATTATAGCATGAAGATTATAAATAAAGATGGTGAAAAAAAACATTTAAGATCAAAAAACAATAAATTTATTGGACATAGCTGTTATCATACAATAATTTGCTAATTTCCATTAGCCGTTTTTTATTCCATTCAATTACATTTGTATCTATTTTTTAAAGCCTTAAATATTTTGAATGAATAATACTTACAGTGATCTTGTAGATCAGACGTTTAATTTTCCACAGGAAGGTTATGATCTAAAAGATGGTTATCTGCAATACAATGATGTAAATGTAAAAGCGCTGATAGATAAATATGGGACGCCATTAAAGTTTACTTATTTACCCAAAATAGGCATGCAGATAAATAAGGCTAAAAAAATGTTTGAGCATGCTTTTAAAAAGCATAAGTATGAAGGGAAATACAATTATTGTTATTGTACCAAAAGCTCTCATTTTTCTTTCATTGTAGAAGAAGCGTTGAAACATGACATTCATCTCGAAACGTCCTATGCTTATGACATAGAGATCATTCTGAAATTATTTGAAAGAAAAAAAATCACCAGGGAAACATTCATTATTTGCAATGGGTTTAAACAAAAATCTTATACCAGCAGAATTGCACGACTGCTCAATTCAGGTTTTAAAAATGTAATTCCCATATTGGACAATAAGGAAGAACTAAAAGCTTACCGAAAATCAGTAAAAGTGCCTTTTAATATTGGCATCCGGGTGGCTGCTGAAGAAGAACCGACTTTTCCTTTTTATACTTCCCGTTTGGGAATCCGGGCAAAAGACATTTTGGAATTTTATGTAGATGAAATTGAAGGATTTGAAAATAAATTTCAATTAAAAATGCTGCATATTTTTTTGAACAAAGGAATTAAAGACGACATCTATTATTGGAGTGAGCTGAATAAAGTGATCAATCTTTATTGCCAACTCAGAAAAATTTGTCCGGAATTAGATTCAATAAACATTGGTGGCGGCTTTCCGATAAAACATTCCCTGGGATTTGATTACGATTACCAGTTTATGATCAACGAAATTGTAAGGAATATAAAAGTGGCCTGCAAAAAAAGCAAGGTGCCGATGCCCAATATTTTCACTGAATTTGGAAGCTATACCGTCGGCGAAAGCATGGCGCATATTTACAGTGTGATCGGCGAAAAAATGCAAAACGACCGCGAAACCTGGTACATGATCGACTCTTCTTTTATTACCACTTTGCCGGATACCTGGGGAATTGGCGAAAAATTTCTGATGCTTCCCGTAAATAAATGGGAGAACGAATACCAGAGAGTAACGCTTGGTGGAATTACGTGCGACAGCCATGATTATTACGATTCCGAAGAACACATCAATGAAGTTTTTTTACCGAAGGTAGGAAGCGGCGAACCGTTATATGTTGGCTTTTTTCATACAGGCGCCTACCAGGATCAGATAAGTGGTTATGGCGGTATAAAACATTGCCTGATTCCTTCACCCAAATATATAGTTCTAGATTACGATAAAAATGGCAAGTTGATAGATTGGGAATATGCCAAAGAACAAAGCGCTGCAAGTATGTTGAAGATTTTGGGGTATAAATAAGCCGACCTGACGCAAATTGCGACCGGTTCTTAAAATAAAGAAAGACCAATCTTTCAAAATTGCAGTTCCAATTCATACCGTGAATCGAGCAAGTTGGAAATCACAAATTGTGATATCCAAAGAAATAAACCAACAAGCCAACAAATTCTGACAGAAAAAACAAGATGATATCTTTTTTGGTGATCCACCTGAAAAGAATGATTTTCACAAAGCGCTAAAAAAAAATATTATTGAACAAAGCAGAATTAAAGATGCCTGATAAAAACACATACAATAATAAATGGAAAAACAGCTTATTTCTTCCTTTGCTGTAAAATAAAATCTTAAAACAAAAAACAGAATTATGAAATTAATACGCTTTGGAAAACCCGGAAATGAAAGGCCGGGAGTGATCATTCAGGACAAAAAATATGATGTATCACTTTATATAAAAGATTACGATGAGGATTTTTTTGCAAATGATGGTTTAGCGGAATTAAAGAAGATTATTAGCGAAAACAACTTGCCCGAAATAGATTCAGAAGAAAGATTGGGATGCCCGGTTTATAAACCTTCAAAAATAATTTGTATCGGCTTAAATTATGCAAAGCACGCCAAAGAAACCAATGCAGCCATTCCGAAAGAACCGATTTTATTTTTCAAAGCGACAACAGCAGTATCAGGGCCAGATGATGATATTATTATTCCGAAAAATTCGGTAAAAACAGACTGGGAAGTAGAACTTGCGGTAGTTATAGGAAAACGGGCAAGTTATGTAGATGGAGCCGAAGCTATGGATTATGTAGCAGGATATTGCCTGCACAATGATGTAAGTGAACGTGAATTCCAGATAGAACGTGGTGGTCAATGGGTAAAAGGGAAAAGCTGTGATACTTTTGCTCCGCTCGGACCGTGGCTGGCAACAAAAGATGAAATCGAAAATGTAGATAATTTACGTTTATGGCTCACCGTTAATGGGCAAAAAATGCAGGATGGAAATACGGATGATTTGATATTTAATATTCCCCAGTTGGTTTCCTATATCAGCCAGTTTATGACACTATTGCCGGGAGATATTATTTCTACCGGCACTCCTCATGGCGTTGGCCTGGGAATGAATCCACCTGTTTATTTAAAAGATGGGGATGTAGTAGAATTGGGAATTGACGGACTGGGAACTCAAAAGCAACGTGTGAAAAACTGGAGTAAATAATTTCAAAATGATAGACGCACATGTTCATTTTTGGAAATACAATAAAACAAAAGACGCGTGGATCACTGATGAAATGCAATTGCTGCAACGGGATTTTTTTCCGGCAGACTTAGAACCTGTTTTGAAAGAAAATGATGTAGAAGGAATTGTTGCGGTACAGGCTGATCAAAGTGAAAATGAAACGCACTTTTTGTTGCAGTTGGCAAATAAAAATCCGCTGATAAAAGGTATCGTTGGCTGGGTAGATTTGCAAAATAAGAATCTTGAAAATAAGTTGGTTTACTGGTCACAATATCCTTTAATAAAGGGATTCAGGCACATTGTACAGGCAGAGCCGCATGGTTTTTTACTGAAAGAAGCTTTTTTGAATGGAATCAAATCATTGCAAAAATTTGGATTTACTTATGATATATTGATTTATGAAAATCAAATTAAAGAGGCTGTTGAATTTGTAAAAAAATTCCCTAATCAAAAATTTATTATTGATCACTGCGCCAAGCCTTCAATAAAAAATAAACACATCGTTGAATGGAAAAATGGAATGAATGATTTCTCAAAAAATGAAAATGTATATTGTAAAGTTTCCGGATTAATTACTGAAGCAAAATGGAACGATTGGAATGAAAAAGATTTTTATCCATACCTTGATGGAGTGTTTGATTCTTTTGGAACAGACAGAATATTGTTTGGAAGCGACTGGCCGGTAATGTTGCTTAGTGGTAATTACGGCAAATGGAAAAAGTTGTTAGAAAATTATATGAAGCAATTTTCTGAAGAAGAGAAACAAAATGTATTCGGTAAAAACGCGATAAAATTTTACAATCTAAACTCCTAAATAATCTAAACCTCTCTAAACTCTCTAAACCCCTCTAAGCCACAATTATGAATCTTCATCTCGATAATAAAATCATCATGGTAACCGGCGGCGCAAAAGGAATTGGCGAAGGAATTGTAAAAACACTGGCTGCCGAAAATGCGATTCCGGTAATAGTTGGAAGAAAAGAAGCAGATAATTTAAAAGTGCTTGAAAGCATTGATAACAGAGGGTTTCATGTAGTAGCGGAAGTGACAAAACCGGAAGAGTGTGAAAATGTCATAAAAAAAATTGTTGAAAAATATAACCGTATTGATGGGCTGGTAAATAATGCCGGCGTAAATGATGGAGTAGGCCTGGAAAATGGAAATTATGAAGATTTTATAGCTTCGCTACATAAAAACCTGGTGCATTATTATCTGATGGCACATTATGCTTTACCTTATTTAATAAAATCGAAAGGCTCCATTGTCAATATTGGGTCCAAAACAGCCGAAACAGGCCAGGGCAATACTTCTGCTTATGCTGCATCGAACGGGGGAAGAAATGCCCTGACAAGAGAATGGGCAGTAGAATTATTGAAATACGATATCCGTGTAAATGCAGTAATAGTCGCAGAATGCTATACACCTTTATATGATAGCTGGATCAAAACATTTGATAATCCGGAAGAAAAATTAAAATCAATAACTGAAAAAATTCCGCTGGAAAAAAGAATGACCACCGCAGAAGAAATTGCCAACATGGTTGTTTTTCTTCTATCAGAAAGATCCAGTCACACGACGGGGCAAATCATTCACGTGGATGGCGGTTATGTGCACCTTGACAGAGCAATATAACATTCAATAAAAAAACAGAAGAATGAGAAAGAAAAGTTTTTTTTCCTGCCACAAGATTTTTTCCAATGAAAAATGCAAACCTTTATTTTTTTTAACTGTTGCTATTATGTCATTTACCATTTCGTGGGGGCAAACCATCATTCCTTTGTATAAAGAAGTGCCAAACAGTAAGCCTGCTTTGAATTACAAGGAAAAAGCAGACACCGGAAAAGATGGCGTTATCAGGATTAGCAACGTGTCTGCCCCTGAAATTGCGATTTTCAGTCCGGTAAATTCAAATAAAAAAAACACTGCTATTATCATTTGTCCGGGTGGCGGCTATAGTATTCTGGCTTATAACTTAGAAGGAACAGATGTGGCGAAAATTTTCAATTCCTGGGGTGTTACTGCTGTTGTGTTGAAATACCGTTTGCCGGATGATGCCATCATGAAAGACAAATCCGTCGGGCCTTTGCAGGATGCGCAACGGGCGATTCAGTATGTAAGAGAACATGCCCTTGAATTAAACATAAACCCTGAGAAGATAGGAATCATGGGCTTCTCAGCAGGTGGGCACCTTGCGTCCACTGCATCTACTCATTTTGAAAAATCATATATTGATAATCCAAAAAATATATCATTACGGCCCGATTTTTCAATCCTTGGCTACCCGGTAATTAGTTTTATAGATTCTATCGCTCACCTGGGAAGCCGTCAAAACCTGGTTGGAAAAAATCCTTCAGAAAATTTGATAAAAGATTTTTCGAATGAACTTCAGGTAACAAAAAATACTCCACCGGCATTTTTATTTCTGGCAGGAGATGACAATGTTGTAAATCCGGAAAACAGTATAAAATATTACGAGGCGTTATCAAAAAACCACGTCCCTTCTGAAATGCACATCTTTCAAAATGGTGGCCATGGATTTGGAACTCATTTGTTGCAAGGAAAAGATAACTGGATGGATCTATTAAAAGTGTGGATGGAGTATAATGGATTCCTGAAGTAAAATGGAGATTATATTAATGGATAAAGGATTACTCTTCCCGATTCAAACTTTCATATCCGGTCCCTCAGTAAACGAACAAATATCGAGGATTTATAATTTCTTATTAAACAGGAAAATACTTAAAACTAAAAACCAATCTTTTCAGGGATTGGTTCTCAGCTTTACTATTTATTAAAAAAGAAATTAGTGCTGCGCCCACCAAAGTGGTGTTGTAGTCGCATCGGGGCCGCCCAGTTCTGAAACAGCCTGATTATACCCGGTCACATTGCTGTTTTGTAATCCTGAAGGATATTTCATGCGTTGAGGAAAAAACTGCTGACTGCTCGTCATATAATTTGAATTGTTAAGAGCGGGCAAAGTTTGAATGGGTGCTTCAAGGACCACATTTTCAAAAAATGGTAAACCGAGCCTTCTATGGTCGCTCCAGGTTTCAAGGGGCAGCCACGGTGTTTGTGCTATAAACTTTTCAGTGATAATTTTTGTCAGGTAATCATTTCGTACTGTGCCGTTTTTATATAAATTATTTACCGGGTAAGGAATATTAACCATACCGGGCGCCCCTGTAATTCCGTCGATATAATTCATCTGGCGGGAATCCGGAGGTTCTGTTGTATTGTTCCAATTGACAGATGTGCCGTCATTGTTGTAATCAGTAGAGGCAAGATAAGTTGCCAGATATTGAGATATACCCCAATATTCAAAGCTTTTCTGAATACCTGTTTCGTAGGCTGTCTTTGCATCCACCGGAGTCGCCCATCCTCTGACAGCGCCTTCAGCCAGGAGAAAGTACGTTTCCCAGGGAGCAAAAAGTACCCTTTTTGACGTTTGTGTCCTGAATTGATTTTTTAAAGAAGGTACCATGCTGGTAGCGGCTCCAATATTTAAAGCCTGAAATAATGCGTCGACCACGCCACCTTTTACGCCCCAGTTACCGTCAGGAGTTCCATTCCAGGTAAATTTTGCATCTATATTTTTAATCAGCGTACCGCTTAAATCTTTCACATACCCCACGGTATTTGAATTTACGGCACCACACGTACCACTTGGAAAGGATGCATCATTGCTGTTTCCGGGTATGTAAAATATCTCGTAAGCTCTTGGATCTATACTTTGAGGAAGCCCATCGAGCCAATAAGCCGAATAAGGATTATTTGTTTTTGTGGTCAACTGTACAGGATAATATTGACCTACGTAATCTGCCGGTTTGATGTTTGCAATTGCTGCCGCGGGCGCACCACTGATCACTGATGGGATTTGTTGAGCTGAAGTGACACTTCCCAGATTTACTACAAGATTGTTAAAAGTAACCGATTCCGGTAATTGATACCAACACCGGCTGTACATACCAGACAAATCGTTGTAACCGGGTTGTTCCAGTATCTGGAAAGTTTGTGAAGCATCGGTCAGCAAGCTGTCTTTGGCAGCATCTTCAAATTCACTTTGCGCCTTTGAAGGATCAACTTCTGACAAACGCATGGCCAGCCTCAATCGAAGAGAATTACCATAAGCGCGCCAATTTGTAAAATTGAAACCATAGGCAGGGTCTTCATTAGCAACTACCGACGGTACAGCAGGAACGGTTATATCTAATTTTGAAGTAGCATCTTTCAGTTCACTCAATAAATAATAATAAACAGTTTTTACATCTTGAAATTCCGGATTTTTTCCCTGGAAGGCGAGCGTAGGCATGGGGCCAAAATTATCACTCATTTCACTCAGTAAATAAGCGCGCCAAATGCGTGAAACCTGTATTAGATTATTTGTGTAGAATTTTTCGGTTCCTGCTGCAATTTGCTGTGTTGCCACATCTATCGCACTGTTGATGGTATTCAGGGCACCGGATTGATTGTTATAATATTCTCCAATCCATTCGTCATTATAATCAGCTACAGAAAAGGTTGCCCCATCTGCATCTGCAATCTGGCGGCCTCCGGGAACCCAATAAAGTACAAAAGCTCTTTCAGAAACACTTGGATTCATCTGGGCATGGATAATGGAATTATCAATAAAGTATTCGACCTGAGTTTGATCCGCATTGGCAGCTGTAGGACTGGTATTAATATCTGTAATCTTCTTACAACCTGCAAAGAGTAGAATAGCAATCGCAATTAAGCTTGACTTTTTAATTTTATGTTTCATTGTAATAAATTAATTGATGAAAGTTCAAAATCCTAAAGAAAGGTTTAGGTAAAAAATACGGGTGGTTGGCGCACTTCCGTTTTCAAATCCATAGGCAGTGGTGCCTGTTGCATAAGATGATTCAGGATCCAAACCACGCATATGACTGGTGATAAGCCAAACGTTATTACAGGAAACTGAAACAATCGCTTTTTGAATAAACGACCCCTGCAATATCTTTCTTGGGAAAGTGTAGCTCAACTGAATATTTCTGATGCGGATGTTGGTAGCATCATACAAATTCGTTTCTGTTATACCTGTATTCCCCACTCCTGCGGTGGCTCCCCAATATTGCTGTGCAGATATCTTTGTGGTATTAGCGACATATTGGTTTGTGTTTTGATCCAGAACTACACCTTTGACTATCATAGAATCACGGCTGCCATTTGTTACGGTAACTGCAGCGGTTCCATTTCTTTCCATATTGTCAAGGGTTTGAGAGAAAATTTTACCACCGATTCTTGCATCAATCTGAATTCCAAGGCCGAAGCCTTTATAAGAAAAGGAGTTAGCCAATCCAACGAGGGCATCTGCCTGCTGATTACCCAGGCGTGAAACATCAGTAGTAGCTTGCGGAAGACCATTTGCTGAAAGAATTGGCTGACCATAATCCGGATCTTTTGGATTTGAAACCTTTAAAACTTTCGTACCATATATTTCACCATAAGGCTGTCCGGCTACTGCCAATATCTGGATCACATCAAAACCACCGAGCTGATATTTGTCTATTCCCGGATAGATGGAAGGAACCGTATTTTTATTATGCGAATAGTTCAAGGTCAGATTCCAATTGAGGGATTTGGGATTGGCAAGTATGTGGGCATTAGCTGTCACTTCAACACCTGTATTTTGAACGTTTCCTGCATTGATAATAAAAGAACTATAACCACTCAAAGGATCCATAGGAAGTGCAATCAATTGATTGAATGTGTTTTGCTTGTACACTGAAACATCTAAGCCCAATTTGTCCTGAAAAAAATGTAATTCAAGACCAGCCTCATAAGATCTCATCAACTGATTTTTTACACTGTCATTATACAGCGTACTGTTTCTGGAAGCCGTGGTGTTTCCATTTGGATCTGTACCGATGGTATAGGTATTGTAAAGTTGATAAGGATCCATGTCATTTCCGGCTTCGGCGTAAGTTGCTCTTATCTTACCATAGCTAAACCAGGCTGGAAGATTATGCATCATTTCGCTGAAAACGTACGAAAGGCTTACCGAAGGATAGAAATAAGAATTATGCCCTGGTGCCAGTGTAGAAGTCCAGTCATTGCGACATGTTGCTTCTAAAAACAGGTAAGTATCATAATTTAATCCCAAAGAACCATATACCGAATTAATTTTCTTCTGGCTAAAAAGCTGGTTAACCCCCGGTTGCCCAATGGAATTATTTACGGAAAATAAATTCGGTACACGCAACGGATTGGCACTTATGCTAATGGCACTGTTTACCCATGCCATCAAATTTCCACCGACCATCAGTGAGCCGCCGAGTTTCCCAAACAGATTGTCTTTTTTAGCAGTAATCAAGCCACTATAATTTGTTTGCTGATACGATTGTTTGCCTATGTTGTAACTATTGTTGGATGGGCTTCCGGCATAAGTTTTAGCTTCGGTATTAGTAGAGTACATGTCGGCGCCGGCAGTCGCTTCTGCGGTGAGCCATGGAGTAAACTGGTGACGCAAGGTGGCGTATAACAAATAACGGTTGCGTGTATCATTGTTCAGATTGTACTTTGCCGACCAGTAAGGATTCATACCCGTACCCTTCTGCCACCAAAACATGTTCCCACTTGAATCAAGAGGGTTTTTGAAATTTAAAATATTCAGTGTTCTGGGCAAATTGTAGATCGTAGCAAAAATGCTTCCGTTTTGTCCCTCCAACGAGCGGTTGTTTGCAGTTGAATTGATGAACTGAACTTTCGTATCCAGGGTCCAATGCTCTTCCTTACCAAATTTTGCAACAGCTCTCGCCGTCAGATTATTGCGGGAAAGCTTTTCACCGGGTATAATACTCTGATCATCAAAACGATTGTAGGAAGCATACACAGAAGTAGCGCTAAATTGCTGCTGAATGGATACATTCTGATTAGATACTACGCCATTTTTAAAAAAATTGTCCACGTTATCATAAGAATTCAAGTTAACAGTGTTGCCACTCCAATCCTTTACCTGCTGACCGTTTATCCGCGGCCCCCAGCTAAAAGTAGAAGATGAGTCATACAAGCCATTGGAACCCTGCGCATAGGAATTCTGCATTTGTGGTTTGCTAAAAATACTTTCCAACCCTACCGAAGATGAAACGCTGATTCCCAAACCTGGTTGTTTTCTTCCGGATTTGGTTGTGATCAAAATTACCCCATTACCACCTAGCGAACCATAAAGAGCAGCAGCAGGGCCCTTCAAAACGCTGATCGAAGCGATATCATCGGCGTTAATATCACTCAACCCATTTCCCATATCCAAAGAAGGGTTCCAGAAATCATTGGTAGCCCCGATTCCAACACGGCCTGTAGAGTTGTCCATTGGCACCCCATCAACAACAATCAAAGGCTGAGAAGGAGTTGAACTGAGGGAATTATTACCTCTAAGTACAATCTGAGAAGAACCGCCTGGCCCATTGCCCGAACGGACTACCTGAAGACCTGAAACTTTGCCCGACAAATCATTCACAAGATTGGGCTCGCGCGCTTCTGATAAAGTTTGGCCAGAGACCTGCTGAACCGAATAACCTAAAGACTTTTTGGATCGTTGGATTCCGAGGGCGGTAACTACCACCTCCTGAAGAGCATTAGAGCCGCTTTCGAGGATGACCGACACGTTGGTTTGATTACCAACAGCAACTTCTTTATTATTATAATTCACGGAACTGATCTCTAAAACCGGATTAGCACCGGATACCGAAATGTGAAACATTCCATTTGGATCTGTCGTAGTACCCAACTCGGTTCCTTTTATCATCACAGATACATTCGCCAGGGGCGAGCCGTTTTTGTCTTTAATTATTCCTGTAATTTCCCTTTGCTGACCAAATGCTACTGTAAGGCAAAAGCCGAAAAAAGCAGTAAGCAACAATTTTTGTGTAATTTTTTTCATTGCAATTTTCGTTTTAATAGATACAGAGTTCATGTCTGTGTATTGCTGTACGGAGGGTACATTCTTCTGCTACCACTTCCGTGCCTTGTGCAAAAAGTTCATACGCAATAATTCTTTACTATCTTTTTCTCGTCACCTATTGCCAATTACTTGACAACATTTAAAAAAAAATAGAAAAGACCGGTTTCAATCGCTTTTCGACATTAAGGATCAGCAATTCACTTCACTAATATGGGCAATAAAAATCTTTTAATTGCTGCTTAATTTTTATTCTTTACTCAAGGATGACACTAAATATCAACCTGATATAGTTACAATGGTTTGGGAAAATGTAAAATCAAAATGATAATATCATGCAGAACCGCGTGGAATGCTTGCGGGAAAAATAGATTACAATTGGATCAAAAATTTAAAGAGAGCCGAATGGGTTTTCTAACTATCAGTAAAGAAAGAAATTGCGGTGATTCATGTTTTTCTTAAAAAAAGAAAGAAGTTTATTTCTATAAATATCCGGAAAGGTCCATTTATCGAATTTGCAGTAAACAAAGAAATACAGCCGATTCCTGTTTTCTTCGCTTAAGAAAACATTTATTACTCATGAACCGTCAATATCTGCCTCAGGCGAATATCGCGTGATGAAGCACCTATCATGATGCGAAAATCACCCGGTTCCACCACCATTTTCATTTCTGCATTCAGCATACTCAATAAGTCGGGTGTAATAGTAAATACAATCTCTTTTTCTTCGCCCGGCAAAAGTTTCACACGTTGAAAGCCTTTTAGCTCCATTACTGGCCTGGCGACGGAAGAAAGTAAATCCGTAATGTATAATTGCACCACTTCATCTCCCTGCACAGAACCGGTATTTTTTAATGTAAAACGAACAACTGTAGAATCATTTTTGCCAATATTATTGTTGTCAAAACGAAGATTACTGTATTCAAAGCTCGTATAGCTTAGTCCAAAGCCAAAAGGGAATAATGGCAAACCTGATAAATCATTATAATCATCGCCTCTGCCGGTAGGTTCATGATTATAAAAAAGCGGCAGTTGACCTTCTGAAATCGGATAAGTAATGGGAAGACGCCCGGCGGGATTTTCATCACCAAATAATATATCCGCCACAGCATTGCCCCCTTCTTCGCCGGGATACCAAACGTTTAAAACGGCGGCAACTTTCGACAACCAGTTACTCATGGTGATTGCGCTTCCGCCGGTTAATATAACAATTACCGGTTTACCGGTAGCCGCAATTTGCCTGATTAAATCTTCCTGATGCCCCGGCAGTGACAGGATCGCCCTGTCCTGAAATTCTCCTTCCATGATTCCGGTTACTATCACAGCAACTGAAGCTTTTGACGCAACAGCTACTGCTTGTTTTATTTTATTTTCCCAATCATTGGCAACATCCACAGTCCAAATCAATTTTATATGCCCATTGCCAACCGGCTCAAAAAATTCTACACGAATATTATACTCTTTCGCTTTCTCAAAATGATAATTTGCAAGCTTTGTGCTATAGGTTTGCTTTTGCCAATTATCAATTACCAATTGATTGTTGATATAAAGTCTGAATCCGTCATTCCCATCGAGGCCAATTTTGTATGTCCCTGTTTTTGGTGATTTCAAAAAACCGGTCCACTTTGCAGAATAAAAATCTTTGCTTACTGCGCGGGCAGGAGAATATAAAGTCCAGCTAAAATTAATAGAATCATCAGTTCTCGTAAGAACCGGTTCTCCATTCAGATAAACATTATTAAAATATTCAGCTTTCAACCCAGCCTTCCTCACGCCGCTATCAACGTTTTCCAAATATTTTCCGGGAATAGGCACCCATTCTTCTGAAGTTCTTCCGCATCCAGGCGTATACATCACATGAACGTTACTACCTGCTCTTTTTTTAATTCCATCTAAAATATTTATTTTACCATTCCCGGGTCCACTATATCCGCCAAGCCTGGCTTCTACAGCGTCAGTACCAATTATTGCAATGGATTTTATATTTCCTTTTAATGGTAAAACCTCTCTTCCCGGCAGGCGGCCATTTTTTAATAACACAATTGATTCCGCCGCTGCTTTTCTTGCCAAAGATTTATAAGCAGCTTCTTGCTGAGCATTCTCTAATCTTGTTTCAGGTACATAAGGATGTTCAAAAAGACCTAATTGAAATTTTGCTTTCAGCACTCTTTTCACTGCTTCATTAATAATGTTTGAATCAATACTTCCGTCCAGAAAAGGAGGTATGAATAACTTATAATGATTATAATCGGTTTGAAAAATAACATCCAGCCCCGCATTAATCGCCTGTTGGCCAGATTCAGGGTAATTTTTAGCAGTATGATGCAATACTTCTGCACCGCCTACCGCACTCGCATCTGAAATTACAAAACCTTCAAATCTCCACTTTTTTTTCAGCATGTCAGTCAGCAACCATTTGTTCGAAGAACAAGGAATACCATCTAAAGTATTATAAGCGGTCATCACAGATCTTGCGCCTGCTTTTTTAAAAGCAGCAACAAAAGGCTGAAAATAAATTTCATCAAGCCATCGCTGGTTAAAATGAATCGGATAACTATCGCGGCCTCCGTCTCCCACATTCGCGATAAAATGCTTCGGAGTAGT
>JBQCFO010000040.1:0-9625 GCA_051959055.1 Ginsengibacter sp.
GAATCCATTCCTTTGCTCAGGAAATAATAACTGAAAGCATTGAATCTTTTACCCAGTTTTTCTCCCTGGTATTTTTGATACGATTCACTTTTGTAATTATCTATCTTATCAATATGATGCTCACTCTGGCTTGCATGATACGTTTCATAATGCCTGTAAGAAATTAAAGCAATGCTTCTTGCCGCTTTCATTCCCTCCATTCCGGCATGTGGATTTTTTTCTTTCCAGGTGTTATCGGCTTCAATAGACATTCGCTGCGAAGCATTGAAAGCAATGCCCCACGCGGAATGCCTCGCATTGGTTGCAATCGGAAAAATGTTTTCAAAAAGCTCAGGCTCTTCAATTGCCCATTCCAATAATTGTTGGCCCCCCATTGAGCCACCGATGCCGATTTTTATTTTCTCAATTCCTAAAAACTCTTTTAAAGGTTGATAAGAACGAATCATATCCCTTGGTGTGAAAAATGGAAAATCATGATAATAAATTTGTCCGGTTTCCAGGCTTTTATCGAGCGGGCCGGTACTTCCGTAACAACTCCCCGGCATATTTACACAAATAATAAAATATTTCTTTGGGTCAAACATTTTGTCTTCTCCTACCAACCCTGGCCACCATTCTGCCGCGTTGCTATTGGCGGTAAGCGCATGAAATATCCATACAGCATTATCTTTTTGTGCGTTTAATTTTCCATAAGTTGTATAAGCTAAATGATATTTGGGAAAGACATGTCCAGATTCAAGAATGAGCGGTTTATCAACATGAAAGATATCGTAATTCAAATTCTTTAATTGAAAAATTTTAAGAAAATAAAATTACAGCCATCCCCATTCAGGGATGGTTGTAATTTCAGGCGTGCAAAAATAATTTTTTATGTTTAATTATTTGGCAAAAACCTTTTCAAAAGCCTGCTGAATATCGCCTTTGATGTCGTCAATATGTTCAATACCTACAGAAATTCTGAGAAGGCCCGGAGTAACTCCTGCAGACAATTGTTCCACGTCTGACAACTGCTGATGTGTGGTTGCAGCAGGTTGTATGATTAATGATTTTGTATCACCCACATTCGCAAGATGGCTGATCATTTTTAAGTTATCTACAAATTTTGTTGCGTTTTCTTTTCCGCCCTTTATTTCAAAAGAAAGAACAGCGCCTGCACCTTTTGGAAGATATTTCTTTGCATTGGCATAATGCGGGCTGCTTTCCAATCCCGGATAATTTACTTTTTCAACATTTGGATTCTTTTCAAGCCATTGTGCCAAAGCCAAAGTATTTTGAACATGCCGTTCTACACGCAGGGATAAAGTTTCCAAACCTTGAATAAATAAGAAAGAATTGAATGGAGAAAGGGCAGGCCCAAAATCACGCAATCCTTCCACTCTTGCTCTGATAATAAATTGAATATTTCCAAAAGGTCCTTTACTTCCAAAAACATCGTTGAAAACAAGTCCGTGATATCCTTCAGATGGCTCAGAGAAAGCAGGATATTTTCCATTTCCCCAATTGTAATTTCCACCGTCAACGATTACGCCGCCAATACTACTTCCATGGCCGCCGATCCATTTGGTAGCAGCTTGCACCACCACATGCGCACCATGCTCCAGCGGACGGAAAAGATAACCGGCGCAGGCGAAAGTATTATCTACAATTAATGGCAAATCGTACTTCTGTGCCAGTGCCGATAGTTTATCAAAATCAGGAATGTTGAAATCGGGATTGCCGATAGTTTCTGTATAAAGCGCTTTTGTTTTTTCATCAATCAGCTTTTCAAAATTCTCAACGTTATTATCTTTTGCAAATCTTGCCTGGATGCCAAGACGTTTAAAAGACACTTTAAACTGATTATAAGAACCACCATACAAAAATGGGCTTGTAACGAAATTATCACCCTCCTGCATAATATTATTTAAAGCGAGAAACTGCGCTGCCTGTCCTGAAGCGGTTGCGAGGCCAGCCACGCCGCCTTCCAATGCTGCTACCCTTTTTTCAAAAACATCGGTAGTAGGATTCATAATGCGGGTGTAGATATTCCCAAATTCTTTCAATGCGAAAAGATTGGCACCATGTTCAGAACTTTTAAAAGTAAATGAAGTGGTCTGATAAATAGGCACTGCGCGTGAACCAGTTGTTGGGTCAGATTCTTGACCTGCGTGTTGTTGTAATGTTTCAAAATGTTGAGAGCTCATAAATGAAAATTTAAAATGAAAGATTAAAAAAATTATGTAGGATTAGGCGTTGCCTTAGTATTGAATGATATGGAGAGTCGATGCCTTACGGCATACAGCGGGTACAGATGCAAATTGAATTGCATGGAAATATTTTCGCTATTGTAGTTAAATGTATCATTATTATCCTACAAATATAGTAGGGAAATATTTATATCAGCAAATTTATTTTTTTTTTGAACAAACTTCTTAGAGAATGAATTGCGTTAATTAAAGTATTCTCTTATCCAATTGTATTCTGTAGGAAAATACAAAATGTAATTATTTCTTTGTTTGCTGATTTGCTGCTATTTGAAGAAGTTGTTTAATTTCTTAATCGTCTCTTTTAAATATTCCAGATCATCAGGCGAATTATAAACCTGGTAAGAAATCCGCAAATAATTTTCATTACCCATCACCGGTATTTCTATCTTATAATCGTTGTACAGCGTTTCTTTTAATTTAAGAGGATTATTCGTTTTGATTGGAATACTACACATTTGTCCTAAAAATTCCGGAGATACAGGACATAAAGGTTTTGATTTCAAAAGTTCACAAAATTCAGGATACTGTTCCAGAACAATCTGCCTGCATGCTGCTGTTCGTTTTTTCATATCATTTTGCTCAAAAAAGTCCATGATAGCCGGCACCGTTAAAAATGCAGAGATGTCACGTGTGCCCTGCATTTCATTCTCTTCCAAAAATTTTGATTTAGTTGGCTTTGCTGCTTCATACCCCCAACTAATGATTAATGGTTCGATGAGATTTTGAAAATTTTTCTTTACATACAAAAATGTTGATCCTTTAGGACCGAGCAACCATTTGTGCAAAGTGCCAGTATAAAAATCGGCCTCTATTTCTGCTAAATTCAAAGGGATATGCCCCGGAATATGGGCACCGTCAATGATTGTAATAAGTCCTGATTCTTTAGCCCTTTCACAGATTTCTTTTACCGGAAAAACCAGTCCCGTCGCGCTGGTGCAGTGCCCAAGAGAAATCGCTTTTGTTTTTTCATTATATCCTTTCCAAAATTCTTCAATAAATTTTTCTTTGGAAATTAATGGCAGTGTAATATTTTGTTTGCGATAGGTGAATCCAAATCTTTTAGAATAAAAATCAAACGTCTTATCAATCGCGCCATATTCAAGATTCGTTGTTAATACTTCATCTCCGCGCTGGAAGTTCAGGCTTTTTACAACCTGGTTTACGGCCATCGTAGGATTTTGCGTAAAGAAAAAATCTTCATGATTACAACCAATATATTTGGCCAATGCTTGCTTGGAAGTAAGCAATGCTTCAGGACTGATTTTAGAAATGAATTGTACCGGTTCTGATTCCATTGCTCTCTGCCAATACTGATAGTTTTCAAAAACAGGTCGTGGACAAGCGCCAAATGAACCATGGTTTAAATAGGTAACTGATGGCTCTAATAAGAATTGGTCTTTGATACTATTCATTGATATTTTGAAGCTTGTTTAATGAAAGAATAAACTTTTTATGAGAGAACAAAATAACAAAACTTAATCCGGTAAATTCTTTTTTAAATCAGGGATTTAATTATTTCAAGTTCAGGCACTGGTTTTTGTGCTAAATTTGAACTATTAAAATAAATCTAAAATGCAACTGGCAGATAGAATTACAACGAATCCCGGCATATTTAATGGCAAGCCAATCATTCGTGGAATGAGATTTGGCGTTGCTGATGTACTTGGTTATCTGGCGGCAGGAATGACCTTTGATGAAATCCTGGCGGATTTTCCTTACCTGGAAAGAGAAGATATTGTTGCGGCTCTTGAGTATGCTCAAAATAAAGTAAATCATTCCATAATTACCGTAAAATTAGATGCTACAAAATAGTTTGGAATTTTGGATTGATGTAAATCTTCCTCCGATAATGGCGGTTTGGCTTAGAAAAGATTTCGGTGCTTCTGCAAAATCATTTAATGAATTAAATTTTGACACTGAAAAAGATATTGCTGTATTTACAAGCGCTGTAAAGAGATTTAATACAATCGTTATTACTACAAAAGATGTTGACTTTAAGGATCTTTCAGAAGAAATAATTCCTGGCCCAAGGATTCTTTATTTAAACGTAGGAAACATTTCCAATAAAGCTTTGAAAGAAATAATTTATAAATCAATGGAGAATGTTATACGGATATTTTCCCAAACCGATGAAACTTTAATCGAAATCACAAAATAACAATGAGCAAATTTTCCCAACACAATTTCAAAAATGAAAAAGCCCTCGTAAGAGTTGATTTTAATGTGCCACTTGATGCAGATTTTCATATTACGGACGATACAAGAATGCGGGCAGCCATTCCCACAATAAAAAAAATCCTTAAAGATGGAGGAAGTGTTATTTTAATGTCTCATTTTGGCAGGCCAAAAAGTGGTCCGGAAGAAAAATATTCTTTAAAACATTTGTTGCCACATTTGAAAGAATTATTACCAGGAGTTACTGTTTTATTTTCAAATGATTGCATCGGAATTGAAGCGCAACAAAAAGCAAAAGATTTAAAACCGGGTGAAGTGCTTCTTTTAGAAAACCTTCGCTTTCACAAAGAAGAAGAAAAAGGAAATGAAGAATTTGCAAAAAAGCTTGCTTCACTGGGTGATGTTTATGTAAATGATGCTTTTGGTACCGCGCATCGGGCCCATGCTTCTACTGCAATTATTGCTCAATTTTTTCCGGCTGATAAAAGAATGTTTGGCCTTTTAATGAACGCCGAAGTATCCAACGCTGACAAAGTTTTGAATAGTTCAGAAAAGCCATTCACCGCGATTCTTGGTGGTGCTAAAGTTTCTGATAAAATAGAAATCATTGAAAATTTATTAAAAAAAGCGAACAATATTATTATTGGAGGCGGCATGGCATATACTTTTTTAAAAGCGCAGGGTAAAGAAATTGGAAACAGCCTTTGTGAAGAAGATAAATTAGATCTTGCCAATGATATTTTATCAAAGGCGAAACAGCAAAATGTGCAATTTCTTTTGCCCGTTGACAGCGTTGTGGCAGATAAATTTTCAGAAGATGCGGCCACAAAAATCGTGAGCAATGACCATATCGAAAAAGGCTGGATGGGATTGGATATTGGCCCCGAATCTATAAAGATTTTTACCAAAACCATTATGGAAAGCAAAACGATTTTATGGAATGGCCCCATGGGCGTTTTTGAAATGAAAAAATTCCAGGCCGGTACAAAAGCGATCGCGGAAGCGATTGCAAAAGCAACAGAAAACGGAGCTTACAGCCTGGTTGGCGGAGGCGATAGTGTTGCGGCCATCAATGAATTTAATCTTGCAGATAAAGTAAGTTATGTTTCTACAGGTGGCGGCGCTTTACTCGAATATTTTGAAGGGAAAGAATTGACGGGAATAAAAGCAATCAATAGTTAGAAAGCAGTATTATGCAATAATGAGTCAAATACTTTCTCATTTATTTTTACAGGGTATTTTTTCTTTAATTGCTCAACCCATTTTTCTTCTAGATAATTTTGATAATCATTGATTACCAATCCGCGTGCATCCTGGAAGTTTTTTGGTTCATGATCAGGATATACTTTTATTATTTGTGCAAACACTGCTGTGCCGTCATTTTTATTGATAACCGGCGAGGTAATTAACCCATCTCTAAACATGGTTCTGTCAACTACGGGGATTTGCCCTAACTCATATCTGCCTGAATCTGCCTGAACGTGTGTCGGATTATCGGCTATAACTTCTCTCCAGGTTTTGCCCTTTCTTAATTGAGCAATGCTATTATCTGCCGCAGTTTTATCTGTGCACGAAAAAATAATGGCATCGGCACTCCGGTTCCAGAAATATTTTTCTTTGCGCCCGTTGTAAAAATTTTTCAACCCAATACTGTCCGCTGCAGCTTTGTTCCACACTTTTTGTTGCATTATTTCAAAAAGCATATTGCCTTCTTTAAATTCTTCAATCTGATTTTTAAAAGTGACATTATAATTCTGTAACCTTGAGGCGTAATTTGAAAAAGCTGACGCCTTTATGAACAAAGGAAACAATTCTTTGTAAAAAACGTGATCGTTTGCAGGAACAGCGTTTGAATTTTTTAAATAAAGAATCCAATCAGCTACTTTCACCGTTTTATTATTATCAAAAGAAAATAAAACAGTATTTTCATTTACGTTTCCTATTGTTGCACTTTTATTTCGCATGAGGAAACTATCACTTACCTGCCATAAACTTTCTTCATTCACATTATTTTTTTTGTAACCAATAAGTGGTAATATCTCTTTGAAAAATTTTTGCTTTGCAACTTCAATCCGGCTATCTTTCACAACTTCCTGTTTCAGATTGTACATGAAAGTTTCATCAGTTTTTGCAGGAGGAACCGGCGTTGCGGATATTCTCCTGATAATATGATAACCGAATTCTGTTTCAAAAGGCCTGGAAATCTCTCCGTCTTTTTTTAATGAAAATGCCTGGTTTTCAAAAACAGAATTATATTTTGCTGTTCCGAATTCAGGCATAACACCTCCATTCATATAGGTATTTTTGTCGTCGCTGAATTCTTTTGCCAATGTTGCAAAATCACTTCCATTCAGCAAAGCATTATAAACTGAATCGGAAAGTCTTTTTGCAACGGCTCTTTGCTGGTCAAACCCCTGGGGGACCGCAATTAAGATTTGAGCTATCTTAATTTTTCCAACTGCTTTTCTTTCGGCAATATCTTTAAAAACATACCACCCTTTTTTTGTTTGAAGCGGCAGGCTCGATTCACCCGGCTTTAATGAATAAATAATATTTTCAAACTGGTACGGCAATGAAAAAACAGTGATATATCCTGCATCTCCCTTTTGGATTTTTATTGCAGTATTTGTATTTGCCTTTTCAAAAATTTCAGACTCGTTTTTTTCATTGTTTCTTAGTTGTTTGGCAAAATTGTCAATTGTTTTCCATTCGTTTACAGAATCAGATGTTTGATTATTATTTACAAAATAGTAAACGACATGAATATCTTTCTGGCTGCGATCAAACGCTTCATTTACCAAACGGGTCGCTTCATTTTCATCATCGAGGTAATTATCCTGTATTTGCGCGCGAAAGTTTTGTAGGTCTGCCTTCATGGATGGAAGCGTATCCAAATGAATATCCATTGCGGCCTGCACTTTTAATTTGAATTTTATGTAAAGGTCTAAATAATCACGAAGAGCTTGTACGCTATCGGTAGTAGCTGTTTTATTTTTATTAAAAGCAGTCAAGAATTCATCAGCGTTTACTGAGTGATTACCGTAAGTAAAGAGCGTTTGGCCAAAAGAAATAAAAATAAAAGAACTAAACACAAAAACAAGAAACAGTTTTTTCATGCAATATTTTTTAGGATTATTCTTGTTTAAATCAATGTGCTTTATTTAAGCACATTCTCATTTGATTTTGCAGCCTGATTTTTTATTTTCAAATCCAGCACATCGTCCATTTGCTCCAGGGTCAATTTTTTTGCAATAATTTTTTTATCCTTGTCTAAAAGATATATTGTTGGTGTTTGAATTACATCATACAATTGTTTGTAGGAAGGCGCTTTGGCCTGCTCTGTCATTTTTCTTTGTCCCTCAGTTTCATACACATTTATCCAGTTCTCCATTTTGTTTTCCTTGATGAAGTCTTTCCATTGCTCCAAATCTTTTGTCTCAGTTAGTACACCGTACATTTTCACTCCTTCATTTTTCCATTTAGCATTATAAATAGAATCGAGCCGTGGTACCTGCACCCGGCAATGGCCACAAGTAGGATCCCAGAAAACTATAACGGTATAATCCGATTTAATATTATACAAGGGCGTACTATTTCCTTTTGCATCCACCATTTGAAGATCCGCTGCCTGTTCGCCAATCAAATTTGACATCAGCATGTAAGCGCGGTTTGAAATAGTAGTGAGTTGTTTTTCATTGAGCCAGTTTGATACACCTTTGGAATGATATTTTTCAAAAAGATGCACAAACACGGCATCCTGGCCCATGTATTTTGGATTGATATATTCATCAGTAAGCCAGTTCAATAAAAATTTGTACATCGGCGGCGAAGATCTTGCGAGTAATAATAAGTAATCGGATTCTTTAATGATAGAATCAGGGGCCTGGGGAATAATATTTCTAAAATAATCTTCCAGCTTCGGTAAAAAGAAAGGTGTGCGAATGATACGGTCATCCATAAACGTAATTCCGTCCCAATAATGTTTTTTATAATACTGGTAATTTTCTAAGGAATCTTCATGAGTAACCGGGTGATTATTTAAAGCCTGCGGTGGCTTCATACTCGTCAAAAGCGTTGCCAGCATAGATTCCGGATGCTCTTTAATGATTTTTTCACGGTAATTATTCAATTCATCATTCAGTTCTTTATATTTTTTTTCGTGAATGGAACTGTCTTGTTTATTCGTAGAGCTTTTAAACGCTTCCACTTCATCCTGTAATAATTTTCCTTTTACGCTTACAAACTTTTGATATTGCTGAAAAAGAATATTTTCTTTAGAACCCGCAACTTCTGTTTTGTTGATCAAATCGATTGTATCCGCTTTAATGGTTATTGCCTGGCCTTTATCAACCAAAAAATCAAAAAATTTGTTCTTTCCGGGAAATACAATCGAATATACTCCTGGAGGCATTTTTTCTTTGCCTTCAAAAATGGCAATCCCCTTCGAATTTACAATGGCAGAATCCTGCACATTCATGTTTTTGCCATAATAATAAGTAAGGTAAGCGAGGCCGCTTTTGTAATCGGGTGTTTGCAACGTAACCTTGTAGCCCTGGGCATTAGAAGAGCAGAAAGCAAAAAGCGCTAAGAATAACGAAATAACTATTTTCATTTGACTGGGATAATAAAAAACAAAAATATTCAATTTGAACGGTAATCAAAGATGTAGTAAAATACTTAACATTTTTATTAGCGCCGCATCAATTTATTTATAGTAAAGAAAGAAATAAGGGTAATTTGTAATTTTAAATATAAAAAATCATCAAAAAAAAACCGTACTGAAAAAGTACGGCTTTATTTATTCTGTGGTCCCACCAGGACTTGAACCTGGGACCACCTGATTATGAGTCAGGTGCTCTAACCAACTGAGCTATAGGACCATTACCACTAACGGTAATTTTGAGGCCTGCAAAAATAGAAAAATTAGATTAGTCTTCAGAAATATTTTTATTTAATTGAGAAAGATTTGCAAATCATTACCTGTTACAATTTTACTATTTTACTTCAGGCACTGATATAAACGAGCAATGTGCCGTATTTTTTGGAATAATGATTGCACTTCTCTTAATTTATTCTGTAAATTTTAAATATTTATATTATGAAACGCAGTCTTAAAGAATTGGAAGGATTTACGCTCAGGGAAACTGATGGCGAAATCGGCAAAGTAGAGGATTTTTATTTTGATGACCAAAGCTGGACCATCC
>JBQCFO010000041.1:0-4698 GCA_051959055.1 Ginsengibacter sp.
AATAAAGCCCATTCCCAAATCAGTAATGCTTCGCATCATCACATATCGCTTCGTTTTATTATCCGGTGTATTTTCAAATTCTTCCAGGCTCATTTTTATTTTTTTAAAACTCGAATGGCAAGATAAAATAAAATGGAGAAATTGCCATATTTGTTGTTTTACTGTTTTAGTTTCAATTAATCCGGCAATGTATTGCTAAGATGCCGATTCCACCTTTATTGTTGTCATTAAATTGTTAAATCACCTCTATTGATTGAAAACAAGATGCAGCAAACTTCGTTTTCCATAAGAACCTGCGCAGATTTTTACAGAAATCAGGCTTTTGCCGAAAAATCATTAAACAATAAACATTCCAACAATTAAACAATAGTTTTGCCATTTTTAATAAAATACTCCTCCATACTGAAATAAAAATATGAAACCATCATTACCACAGGGAACCCGTGATTTTGCTGCTGAAACGCTACACAGGCGCAGGTTTATTATTGAAACAATTAAAGAGACTTTCGAATTATATGGTTTTGAACCTTTGGAAACCCCTTCTCTCGAAAACCTGGAAACGCTGATGGGAAAATATGGAGATGAAGGCGATAAACTTATTTTCAAAATATTAAATAACGGCCTTGACAATCCTGTAAAAAGAGAAAATCTTGTAAAAGACTTTGAACACATTCTCTCTGGAAAAAATAATAAAAATATTACTGAAAGGGCTTTGAGATACGATCTCACCATTCCATTTGCAAGATATATGGCGATGAACCAGGGTAAACTAACGCTCCCCTATAAACGTTATCAGATACAACCCGTATGGCGAGCAGATCGCCCGCAGAAAGGACGTTACAGGGAATTCATGCAATGTGATGCAGACATTGCAGGAACCTATTCTTTAATCAGTGATGTAGAACTTGCAAATATTTATGTGGATGTTTTTGAAAAATTAAAAATTGAAGTTGAGATAAAAATCAACAGCCGGAAAATACTTTTTGGGTTGGTAGAAGTTTGCGATAACATCGACAATATGAACGGGATTACAATTGCGATTGATAAGCTTGAAAAGATTGGAATTGAAAAAGTAAAAGAAGAATTGAAAGCAACAGGATTATCGGAAAACAGCATTTCAATTATTGAAAACTATATCAGCATAAAAGGCACTAATTCAGAAAAATTAGAAAAATTAGAAACACTTATCTGCGCTTCGGAAACCGGAAAAAAAGGAATAGAAGAACTGAAATTTATTTTAGATTATTTGAAAAATGGTGACAGTAAAGGAACAAATAACGTGATTTTGGATTTTACTTTAGCGCGTGGCTTGAATTATTATACCGGTACGATTTACGAAGTAAAAGCAAAAAATGTGCAGATAGGAAGCATTGGCGGCGGTGGCCGCTATGATGATCTTACCGGTTTATTTGGCGTTCCCAATATACCGGGAGCAGGCATCAGCTTTGGATTGGACCGCATTTATGATGTCATGGAAGAATTAAAACTTTTCCCAGCAAGTATCAACAAACCGACAGAAGTCTTATTTTTCAACCTGGGCGAAAAAGAAAGCAAGCATGCTTTTTACCTCATGCAAAATCTGAGGCATGCAGACATCAGTTGTGAGCTTTTTTATGAAAATGTAAAACTGGATAAACAATTTAAATATGCCACTAAAAAAAATATTTCCTACGCTGTCATTATTGGTTCAAAGGAAATCGAAGCACAAAATTGCCTGGTAAAAAACCTGGCAACAGGCGAGCAAAAAACGATTGCCCAAAGTGAGTTGACCGGTTTTTTCCTAAAATAAATGGAAAAGTTTCTTTTACATTTTCTTCAAAGCATTTCTTCAGGCAAAATTTTCACATTTTCGGCAGTAATGCATTCTCAAATATGACATTCTTATATCGTAAATTTGTACTTTTCAAATAAGGAATATATATGGAAACGATTCAAAAAACACCGGTTACATTTACGAAGAATGCTATAAATGAGATAAAAAATTTATTGAATGATGAAGCAAATTCGGAAAAATATTTACGAATAGGCGTAAAAGGCGGCGGATGCTCAGGAATGTCTTATTTATTAGGTTTTGAAAATAAAACAGAAAAAGATGAATTATACGAAATTGAAGGTATGATGTGCATTATTAATCCTGCACATTTAATTTATTTACACGGAATGGAAATCAACTGGGAAGGAGGATTGAATGCAAGAGGATTTACCTTTAAAAATCCAAATGCGAATACCACTTGCGGCTGTGGAAGTTCTTTTGGCGTATAATTTTTTTCACCAACAGTAGCCCCCGCGCAAATACACTTAATTTCTATTTTTTGATTGATTAAATAATTTAAATTGTGTTTTAAGTTACATTTGCAAAAAATTAAAAAACGGGTAGTGGCGCAGCCCGGTAGCGCACACGTCTGGGGGGCGTGGGGTCGCAAGTTCGAATCTTGTCTACCCGACAAAAAGAGGAATCAAAACCTGTCAGTCCTTGTAAATTTTATTGAGTTGCAAGGATTTTTTATGCTATTATGATCCTTTTTCGGTGAATTTCCTATAAATGAGATTAATCAGTTAAACTAAAAGCGACCCTTCAGACAATCGGCAATTGAACAATAAATTCCGAACCCTCCCCTTCCTCACTCTCTACTTTCGTCTCTCCGCCATGCACTTTAATGATATCATAACTCAGGCTCAAACCCAAACCAGTTCCTTGTCCTGTCGGTTTTGTGGTAAAAAATGGCTGAAAGATTTTATCAATAATGTTTTCAGGAATTCCATTTCCGTTATCTCTAACGGTGATGCATACATGATTTTTTGATTTCTTTGTTGTTACTGAAACTTTTGGTTCGTAAGAAATAAGATTCTTGCTTTTTTGTTTGTTTACTGCATAAAAAGCATTGTTGAAAAGATTTAACAGCACCCTTCCAATATCCTGTGGAATGATATTGATTTTTCCAATGGATGGGTCAAAATCGGTTTCAATTGTTACATTAAAAGATTTGTCTTTTGCTCTTAACCCATGATAACTCAATCGCAAATATTCATCTGCCAAAGCATTGATGTCTGTTGGTTCCTTTTGCCCTGAACTTTTTCTGGAATGCTGAAGCATTCCTTTCACGATTGCATCTGCACGCTTGCCGTGATGGCTTATTTTCTCTGAATTTTCGATCACATCTTGTATCAATTCATCCTGCAAATTTTCATCTCTTTCCGGATCTGGCTTTAAGCGCTCTGCTTTCAGTTCTTCCAGCATTTCCATATTTACTTCAGAAAAATTATTGACAAAATTTAACGGGTTTTGAATCTCGTGTGCAATGCCGGCAGTGAGTTCACCAAGCGAGGCCATTTTTTCTGATTGGATGAGTTGTTGTTGGGTTTGTTTTAACTCCGTCAAGGCATTTTCAATTTGTTTCTTAGCAGTTTCCAGTTTATTGAAGTCCTCGTAACGGGCATATGCAGTGGAAAATGCATCTGCAAGTGCTTGCAACAGACTTATTTCCTCATTGTCTAACGGAGCTGTATTTCCTACATACAACATGCCCTGTTGGAAAGGAACAAAATGCAGATCAAGTCCTACCGCAGGCATCATACTTAAATATTGCTGTGAAGATTTCATGGCCCCTTGCTTCACGAGATTGTTAGCGAATACTTTGAACGCTTCTTTATCCCAATGATCGGTATAAACTTCTTTTTTGTGCCAACGACTAACGACCTGGGAAATATTTCCCGGCGAGTTGTAAGGCAAGTGAAATGCGGCTATCCCTTTGCCTTCCGGTGTGGAAAGGAAGGTATGAATTTGCTGTTCTTCATCATCCATAATAAACACCCCGCAGCGGATGAAAGGAACACCGAGTATAGTGAGCTCATTCCAGATCAAAGGAGTGATTCTTTCAAGGTCTTTTGTTGTGCGCATCGAAGCAATGTCTGCACGAATGTGATCCAGCGCTGATTGCTTTACCGCTTCTTTTGCACTTGCTTCTGCTTTTTGCAAATCTCTGTATCGTTTATACGTAAGGCTCAATACGGATGTAAAGCGACGATAAATCTGTAATTCGTTTTCCTGCATTTCTTTGTCCATCCACGCATAAACACCACCTTCCGGGAAGAAAAAGAAATATCCAAACTGAACGTCGTTGTGCGTGAAATCCGGAAAATTCATTTGCGGTTTTAATATTTTATAATATTCCCCGATTTCATTTCCACGCAATACAGGATGATATTCTGTTTGAGTCAACCAGCTTTCATATACTTTATTCAACACCGGATGTCCTTCCATTTTCAGGCGTCCTGCAAGTTCGAGGCTGTGGCCTTTTTCTGTAGTATACCAGGTGTATAGTTCACCCATTCGCTCTTCCTTTTCTAACAAGCCGACACCACATCTTATCGGCGTAAGGCTGAAAGACTGGAGCTCATGATAAACTGCTCCAACCGTTTCAGAAAGGTCTTGCGTGGTATGCATGGCCATTGCCTTTCCACGACTTCTTTCCAGCGCTGCTTCGATCTTCGCTTCTTTTGCCTGCGCTTCTGCTCTTTGCAAATCGAGAAAACGGATATAAGCCTGTTCGAATACTCGGGCAAATCTTATTAGGACCTGAAAATCTTTTTTCGATGTGAGATGACCCGACCAGCTATCAAAACCAATAATGGAGTTTTTTTCAGCGACGCAACAGATGGTCCAATCGTTTTGAATCTCAAGTTGTCTTACGGCCTCCG
>JBQCFO010000042.1:0-10195 GCA_051959055.1 Ginsengibacter sp.
TGAGTAAATTGAAATTAAAATAAAGTACATCGCCTTTTTTCATACTTTTTGGGCCGCTGTAATTATCCGATAAAATCGAGTTTCCTTTTTGAAAAATATCAATTCCGCCTCTGTTGTCATTTCCCCACGAAGTGGGCAGCAGCAAAGGTTTTTGCAAGTAAAAATTCGTGTTTAAAGGACGTACATAATTTTCATCGCGAAGCGAATAATGCAAACCCGCATTTACATTTCCAATCCACGCGCCGTCCTGATTTTTATTGGCCACATCCCATTTCCATAAAACACTATCCGGTCGTTTTTCTCCTTTCAAACCCAAACCCATAATGTATTTGGCTTCCTTCTTTTCGAAAGGAATATGCATGGAGATATTGCTAAGGTCAATATCATTGAGCGCCGTAACTTTTATTTTATAAGAAACAAATCCATCAAATTCTAAAGAGCCTTCGACATCCATTTGCAAATCATCAGAAGTATTTGTTGTAATCCATTGTATAGTTCCGGCTTGTTTCAAAATAAATTTTACACGAGTATTTTTAAAGGAAATATTTTTTGAATCCGATTTTTTTGTAAAATGAAAATGAATCGCTTCTGTCAAAAGATTATTCGGTTCATTTTGATATCCGGTCATTTAAGGAGTGAAAAATGTTTGAATTTGTGCCGGTAAACCTGAATCATCCAAAATCACTTTTCTTCCCAATAAACTGATTTCATTTCCTGAAACTTTTAAAGCTGTATAGGGAGCAATAACCGTGTTAACCTGCGCCATTGTTGAGTTTAGCCAGGTTAATCTTGTCATTTTATATGACTCATTTACGCCATGATTTTTGGCTGTTTCATTGGTTACGACGAGCGTAATATTAATTTCTTTTGATGAAGAATTATTTGAAGAGATTACCCTTACTTTTCCTGAATATTTACCCGGTGAAATATTTTCAGGAATATTGACGAGGCACCACAAAGGTTGTACATTACCTTTTTCAACATCCACTGATTTCTCCATTGGCTTTCCTTCATAATCTGTTCCGTCCGTATTAAGACACGACATATTTTTAGCAGAAATAGTTTTTCATTTATCATTTTTTAAATCAGAAAAAAGTACAGTTATATTTTTTAAATTCTGCAACGCATACATGCCCAATTGATACGCAAAATTTTCTCCTTTCAGTACCGTATCAGTAAAGGAAGTTTTAATGCCTTTTTCTATCCAGCGTTTTGGCAAATCATTTTTCATTCTGATAGAATGCAAGCGGTCTTCCGGAAAAATCAAAAATGGCTGATTTTTATTTTGCTGTATTAATTCTTCCGTTTCTTTTTTTGTTGCAATAATTTCCATCGGATACGAACTGTTGAAAGCATTGATGGATTGAATTTCTTTCACGCTTGCAACAGGAATATTTTTATTGTTTTCAGTAGCAGTAATCCATTCTGCAGAAGCAGTAATTTCGCGTTTTAAATAAATTCCTTTTGGATAATTAGACCGTCCATCATTTTTATAAGGCATGTAATAGACATAATAGATGCCTTTTCCTGAAACCGGTTCAAAAAGAATCTCACCTTTCTCACGATTGATGTTTACGGGTTTTACATTCATCACTTTTTGATGCGTTTTTGCATCTTCGATAATAATGTCTTTTAACTCTGGATGAAAATCTCTTCTGCGCCATTCAATAGCTGCTTTTGCAACATTTCCTGCGCCGTCAAACTGAACAACTACGCGGTGATTGCCTAATGAATCCGGATTCCAGCAACCATCACAATTTGTACGCAGAATAGGTTGTGAATAAGCAGAAACACTTATCAGCATGAAAATAAACAGAACCCGTTTCTTTTTCATTTAGGAAACATTTTATTTTTAAAAAGCAGGACACAAAAACTCCTGTTTTTAAAAGTAAGAATTAAAATAAAAAAGTAGCAGGACAAACGTTTGCGTGGTTTCTGATTCATAGCTAATGAACGAAACAGGCAGATTAAGAATTGTTCTTACAGTAAAAGAACAAATAAGACTGATTTATATTTTCAAGATAAAATTTTATCATAAAAGAATAAGTCTTTTCATAGAAGAGAAATAGACGCTTTCAATTTACCATCATTTAATTGTTGGTAAACTTATAACCAATTCCTCTTACTGAATGGAAATACCGGGGATTGCGGCTGTCATCTTCAAAATATTTCCTGAAATTTAAAATGAAATTATCAACAGTGCGGGTTGTGGGATAAACATTATAACCCCAAACGGATTGTAAAATTTTTTCGCGGGTTACTACTTCATTTTTATTTTCAATCAGCAGTTTTAAAAGCATCACTTCTTTTTTGGTTAGTGGCACTACCTCTCCACCTTTGGTGGTGCATTCCAGAGATTTGAAGTTGATCAGGTTTTTACCAAAATCATATTGCTCTGCAATTGGTTCTTTGGCAGAGATTTTTTTACTTTTATTGATCAGGATTCTTACACGGATTAATAATTCTTCAAGGCTGAAGGGTTTGGTTAAATAATCATCGGCGCCTTTTTTTAATCCTAAAACCCTGTCTGAACTTTGATTTTTCGCGCTAAGCATCAATATCGGAATTTCTGTATTGCTCAGCCTGATGTTTTCGCAAACACTGATTCCATCAAGTTCCGGGAGCATGACATCCAAAATGATCAGGTCGAAATATTCATTGTGAATTACTTTCAATGCCTCTGCTCCTGTGTAGGCAGAGGTAACATCATATCCTTCCATTTCAAAATTCAATTTAAGAGTATCCTGCAGATTTTCTTCATCTTCCACAAGTAAGATTGAATGTTTTTTTATTGGCATAAAATAAAAATTTAAGTTATGAATTTTTTAAAGGACGAAATTGCATTTCAAAAATACAGCCACGCGGATTATTATTTGTCATAAGAATGTCTCCATGATGTTGTTTCACAATTTCTTTTGATAGATAAAGCCCTAATCCTGTTCCTTTTGTTTGCATTTGTGCCCCTCTGAAGTATTTTTCGAAAATCTTTTCTTTTTCCTGATCACTAATGCCGGTGCCCGTATCCATTACCTGGAGCCTCACTTTTTTATTTTCCTTAAAAACTTTTATCAAAACTATATCGTCTTTTCCAGAATATTTTAGCGCATTATCCAACAGGTTGTTAATCGCCAGTTGCAATGAAAGCTTATCTCCAACTATGAAAGTTTCGTCAGGAACATCCACTTCGATTTTTCTTTCAGGAAAGCGGGCAATAAAATCTTCTGCGCAATCATTGGCAAGAGTGGCGAGATCCAGTTTTTCTTTTGTAAGTGTATATCCACCTGTATCAAGTTGGCTCAGCAGAAGCATATTGTTGCACAAAGCATTGAGCCTGTTTGCTTCCTGTATCGTACTCCTGATTAGTTTTTGTTGCTGGGAAAATTCCAGCTTCCGGATTTGCATGGTTTCCAGGTTCAATTTGGTAACAGCAATCGGGGTTTTTAATTCATGGGTGATAGCGAGCATAAAATTACGTTGTTGTTGCGATTGCACTAACTGCTTTTTTATGATCCGGAAAACGAAAACTGCACCGGTTATTATGAGTACTAAAAAAGTAAATCCTTCACCAATGTACTGAGCTGTTTTTCTATGGCTGTCAAAATGTATTCTCTTTTCTTCCTGCATTCGTTGTGCATCAGTTGATTCAATTGCCTGAATTTTGTAATTAGTGAGTTGCCTGTTTTGTACATACAAGGCAATAAACCAGAAAACAAGAGCTGCCAGAATGTAGGCGAGCAAAAACCAGTAAAAAATATAAATGAAGCGAAGTGGTTTTACAATCCATTTAGTTTTAAGAATCTGGTAATCCATATTTTTCAGGTTTTTTATAACAATAAGTCACAGAAAAATAACGGCTCACGGAAAATGAGTTAAATCTACATACTTACTTTTTCAACCCTGATGCCCACATTCATAATATGATTCAGTGGATTTTCGCGCATAATCTGGGCAATTGAAAAAGTATATTCCCCGGCATTTTTAAAAGAAAAGGGAGCAGCTGAAATATTTTTTCTTACTTCAAAAATATCATCCATGCCAGTTCCTTCCCATCCTTTGGCATCGGTAGCCAAAACAAGATTTATATTCTGAAAATTCACTGAATCTTTCGGCGTTTTTAGCCCAACACGAAGCCAGACATTATTGTACTGGTAAAGATCCGTATGACGCAAAACGATGTAAACATTATAAAGCGATGTAGTGTCATCAATATGAAAGGAAAACTGTGGTATATCCGTATAAAACCATTGTTGGGAGGGTATTACAGCTTGTTTTTCAAACAGATTTATTTTGATACAGGAAACAAAAATTGCAGAAACAAATATTATAAAAAGAAATTTTTTCAAGCTGTTTTTTTTTTTTACAAAAATACTTTGTTTTCTCACTTGCCGGAAAACGATTATTAAAGAATATTAAAAGTTTGTTCTTTTATTTTTTCCAGTTCATCTTTCATCAACACAACGCATCTTTGAATGTCAGAGTCATAGGCTTTTGAACCGGTTGTATTTATTTCACGGCCAATTTCCTGAACTACAAAAGATAATTTTTTCCCTTTGGCATCTTCATCATTATCCAGCATGGAAATAAAATATTCACAATGATTTTTCAGGCGTACCTGTTCTTCCCTGATGTCAATTTTTTCGATGTAATAAATCAATTCCTGTTCAAGGCGGTTTGGGTCATAATTATCTTTTCCCACATTTTCTTCCAGAAGATCAATTAATTCTTTTTTCATTTTTTTTCTTCTTTCAGGCTCCAGTTTCAGAATCTCGTCTTCCTGCTTACGGATGTTTTGAATGCGAAGCCGAAGCTCTTTTTCAAGCGATTTTCCTTCTTCGATTCTATGTGTGTTCAATTCGGTCAAAGCCGCTTCAATCACGCTTTTAAGGTGTTCCCAGTCTGCTTCATCCAATACTTCATTGCTTGGTGATACCACTTCAGGCAGGCGCAGCAAGGCAGCTAAAACCGCGTTTGTATCAATGGATAATTCTCCGGCCAGTGTTTCAATTTGTTTGTAATAAGATTTAATAAGATCAGTGTTGATCAGAACAGGTTTGCTTGTACCATTTTGTTTGATAACTATTAAACATTCAATAGTGCCACGCGTTAAATTTTCCTGTATCAAACCCCTGATATCAAATTCATATGTTTTAGTGATTGGAGGAATCTTTAGATTGATATCAAGCTGTTTTCCATTCAGGGATTTTATTTCTACGAGGTAAGTTTTGTCACCGATTGTTTGCTCTGCTCTTCCAAAACCTGTCATTGATTTTACCATCTTTATTTTTATTTTTCTTTTTTAATATGCAGCAAGTTATACAATTCCTGTTTAGATATGATTTTCATTTCTCCGGGAAGCAGATCATCCAAAGTAATTCTTTCAATCCGGTACCGGATCAATCTTAAGGTAGGAAAGCCAACAGCAGCAGTCATCTTACGCACCTGCCTGTTTTTTCCTTCTGTCAAAATTATTTTTATCCAGCTCTCCGGAATTGATTTTCTAAAACGAATTGGCGGATTTCTTTCACTCACTTTTGGTGAATGAATAAACTTTTTTACAACACATTTTTTTGTGTGATACATTTTTCCATCGATGTTTATTGAAACTCCTCGTTGAAGTTTATCTATCGCATCTTCAGAAATATCTCCTTCAACCTGAACCCAATATTCTCTTTCATGTTCATGAAAAGGATTTAATAAATATTGATTCAGTTTTTTATCATCGGTCAAAATTAATAACCCTTCACTGTCATAATCCAAACGGCCAACAGGATAGATGTTTAGCGGAACATCAAAAAAGTCTTTTAATGTTTTTTTTCCTTCTGTTGAAGAAAACTGAGACAATACATTAAAAGGTTTATGAACAATAAAATATTTATGCAAAAGAATTTTTTAAAGAATTTTAAAGAAAATTTTATCGACCAAACAAGAAATAAAAATAATAAAGCCCGACAAGAAATGCACGGGCTTTGTTATATGGATGGGTTAGTAAGTACAGGAAATAAATTTCCTTACACAATATTAAAAATAATTTTCACGATAAGAAAAAATATTTCAAAAATTTTTATCAACATCTTTAAAATGCTGTGTGGATAAACATGAAAAATGTAAGGAAGAAAAATTTTTAATTGGATTTGATTCTGATAAAAGGTTTGCATTTTATTTTTGAACAGCTTTTTATTGTCTTTGCAAATGCAGTAGTGACGGGTGTTTGAACCAATTGCATGTTATTTATTTTTTTGTAAATCAAAAATGAGTTTATTTGTTTCTTTATTGCAACGCAATTATTTTTTTTCATTAACGCATGTCTGTTAAATTTTTTTTTCAAATTATTTCTTGCTTGTTTTTTTAAAAAAATCACCTTCAATTTTTCAAACTTTATCTTTGATGCTTTAATTATTTTTTATGAAGTTTCCTTCTCCTGTTTCCGCAAGCTGGATTGCCGCTTTTATCGATGCAAAAATTTCAGGGAAAGAAAAATCTTTCGCTACTGGCATCAATGAAATTCATAAGGTACAATCCGGCGATATCGTTTTTGTAGATCATCCCAAGTATTATGATGCATGCCTCAACAGCGCTGCCACATTTATTATTATTAACGCGGATAAAGAAGTTCCTGAAGGAAAAACATTGTTTATTGTTGATGATCCTTTTGAAGCGTATTTGAAAATAGTGAATCATTTTAGGCCTTTCACTGCTTCCGATAAAATGATAAGCGATAGTGCAAAAATTGGAATAAATTCTATCATTATGCCCAATGTATTTTTGGGAAATAATGTGATCGTGGGTGATGATTGTATTATTCATCCAAACGTGGTTATTTATGATAATTGTGTGATTGGCAATCATGTTGAAATACATTCCGGAACAGTAATAGGCAGTGATGCTTTTTATTTTAATACAAAAAAGAACCGCGAAAACTGGTATAAAAAAATGCAAAGTTGTGGCCAGGTTGTTGTTCATGATTATGTTGAAATCGGCGCCAATTGTACCATTGATCGGGGTGTGAGTGATTCCACCATTATCGGAAGCGGAACAAAACTGGATAACTTAATTCATGTTGGCCACGATGTGGTGATGGGAAAAAATTGTTTGATTGCCGCGCAGGTGGGTATTGCCGGCGGCACAACTCTTGGCGATGGAGTTATCTTATGGGGACAGGTTGGTGTGAATAAAACCATCACGATTGGTGATAATGCAGTAGTGATGGGCCAGGGCGGCGTTACTTCTAGCATCGAAGGAAATAAAACTTATTGGGGCACACCTATCCAGGAATTTTATAGTAAAAGAAAAGAGCTGGTTTTAATAAAAAGGCTTCCTGAAATCTGGGAAAAAATCAAGCAGTTCAAATAGATTATTAAGTGTGCTTGAAAATGTTTATGCACATCGTACATCAAATATCAGACATCAGATGTCAATCCGGTTTATAATCATACGGAAGCATATCGGCGATTTTTTTATAACCAAGATAACCGTTTGTTACCAAATTTTCCTGGTCATAAAAATATCCGTTCTGATCAATATAAAACGTTTCTCCTTTTGGAAAGATCAATGTAGATAATTGAAAGTTTTTCTTTGCTGTAGAATCGAGATTAAAATAATTTTTTTCCGGATGAACTTTTTTATAAATCACCGCCACTTCACTTTGATTCGGGAAGAATTGTACTGTTTGTGTGCTGTCATCTTTTTGATAATTTAATGCTCCATAAAGATTGGCAATAGGAATCGGATAATCTTCGCCATTATTATTTACAATGAACTGAAGTTCGAATCCATCTTCCTCTAAGGTACGCTGGTAGAGGCTTCTCATGAATTGCAGTAAAGATCCCTTGTATGCAATTGCACGGTTTTTATTCCAGGTTTCCTGTTGCTCAGGTGTCCCCTGCATTTCTTCAAAAAGAGGATAGCCAATGAATAAATTGGTTTTAGAATTGTAATCATTTGTAAAAGAATCAATGGCAAATTTCAACGTATACCCTAAAGAAAAATTGTCAACAATCAATGGCTCTTTTGCTTTTACTTTTAATGTGTTTCTTTTTTTTATAAAATAAAAATGCAACACTTCCGGATTTTTGATCACACATTGTTTCGAAAAATTTGTCTGACCGATAAAATTATCAATAAAAAAAGAGCCATATTTTTCCCATCCATCCGGCACTTCATTGGAGATAGAGATTGTCACGGCTTCGAGCGATTTTTCTTCCGGATTTAATTCGAAAACCAGGCTGTCATTTTCAGTAGATGCATTGATGCGCAGACTTTCTGTTTCATATCCGGTAAAAGTTGTTACCAAAGAATATCCTCCTTCAGGTAGCCTGATATTAAAATTGCCTTCTGCATCAGTTGCTGCACCTATCGTTGTATTTTGAGCGAAAACTGAAGCCCCTGCCAGCGGTGCTTTTGTTGTTTTATCCACTACTTTTCCTTTTACAATAAAATAAGATCCTTGAGCAGTAAGCTTAAACGGCGTTAATAAATATGAAAGAATAAAAATAAAAACAGCCACAAGTATAATCTGGAAATTGATATTCATTGAGTATAGATTTTGTATTAAAGTGAGTATTTTTCTTTCAAAGAACGGCAGGTATATTCAATCGTGTCTTTAATTTTGGTGAATTGAAAACCAGGAAGCGACTGTAGAATTTTCCGGTTATCAAAATATACTTTCGCCTGTGCAGTTCGCACTGTTTCCTTTGTCAGCAAATGTTTCTTTTGGGTAAACTTTGTTTTTAATTCTTCTGCACGCCAGATTAACTCTGCTATAAACGGAGTCACTTTTTTATAAGGCGGTTTTTTTCCAAAACATTTTGCAATGGAAGAAAATATTTCTCTGTAAGGTAGATTCTCTCCGTTCAAAACAAAACGTTGGGAAGTTATTTCGCTATTCATTAACAGGATCATGGCACGCGCTACATCTCTTACATCTACAAAGCCAGAGACGCCATCCGTGTACCACTTGAATTCTTTATAAGCATTTTTAAAAATGGCTGAAGACCCGGTTTCCCAATTATTTCCGCCGAGAATCAGTGACGGATTTACAATCACGGCTTCCAATCCTTCACCCATTCCCCTCCACACTTCCAACTCAGCAAAATATTTTGACTTTCCATACACACTGTTGCTTGTTTCTTCGGTCCAGTTCATTTTTTCACTCACCATTTCATCTTTACGGATGCGCCCCAAAGCCGCTACAGAACTAACATGTACCAATTTCATAACTCCTGCATCAATACAGGCGTTTACCACATTTGCGGTTCCTTCAATATTGATTTTTAAAAGTTTTTGCCTGTCTTTTGGGTCATAAGAAACTAACGCAGCAGAATGATAAACGTGAGTAATTCCATTCATTATTTCATTGAGGCGAATGACATCAAGAATATCACAAGGTAGAATTTCAAGATTTGGATGAGAAAGAGAAAGAGGGGTGGAATGATAAATTGCTTTTACTTTTTCGCCGTTTGCAAGCAACTGTTTTATCAATTCATTTCCAACAAGTCCAGCGCCTCCGGTAACCAGAATTTTTTTTTGAATGATATTTTTTTCTGAAGGATTTTCTTGTTGCATGTTCCCCGATTTGCAATTAATTACGAAGCAATGTAAATGAATTTATCCTGTTTATTTATTGTAATTATAAAATCCCTTACCGGTTTTTTTGCCCAACTCATTATTTTTTACTTTCTCTATTTGAATTGGAGAAGGTGCAAAACGCGTAGGTCTATCAAAAGCATCATATATGCTTTTTGTAACAGCAAGATTAATATCCATGCCGATCAGATCCATTAATCTGAGCGGCCCCATTTTAAAACCACTACCTTCTAAAATATTATCCACATCTTCATAAGAGGCAATTCCCTGCTCTACGATTTTGAGTGATTCAAGGTAATAATGCCGAGCCACACGGTTCACAATAAAGCCAGGAGCGTCTTTGCAGATGACAGGAATTTTTCCCATTTGTTTGCAAATATCAAAAATCGCTTTTGCTACTTCATCATCAGTTTGACTGCCTTTCACAACCTCAACGAGCTTCATAATGTATGCGGGATTAAAAAAGTGCATTCCAACAACTCTTTCTGGAAAAGTTATTTTTTCCTGGATAGAGGAAACCGAAAGCGAAGAAGTATTTGTTGCGAAAATCACTTCTTCATTATTATACTTTGCCAGTTCATTAAACAGCGAAATTTTTGCTTCTTCTTTTTCA
>JBQCFO010000043.1:0-4310 GCA_051959055.1 Ginsengibacter sp.
TCTTCTGTGGCAATAAAATCATAAACCGTATTAGTATAAAGTGAAAGAAAAAACAGCGGTTTATAAAATAAAAACCACATGTTCTTTCATTTATCCCGAAAACCACATTTACTCTTTTAAGAAAAATAACGGTTGGTGCAGTATTTGAATTTTATAATTCGTAAAAAACATTTATAAAAGGAAAAATTGCAGCATGTATATTTTAGGTATTAATGCAGTGTTTCATGATTCAGCAGCTTGTATTTTAAAAGATGGAAAACTATTAGCTGCTGCTGAAGAAGAACGCTTTACTCATATTAAGCACGGTAAAAGACCCATTCCTTTTTCTACTTATCAATTGCCTTATCATGCAATAGATTACTGTCTGGGTGCGGCAGGTATTCATATAAATGATATAGATGAGATTGCTTATTCTTTTGATCCAAAAATTCTTGCAGACAACTTAAATGAACCTAAAGCATCCATTCCTTATTCGCCTGTTCGTGAAAAACCTGAAGACGGGCAGGCGGAATGGGATCCTTTATTTTTATCTTTTATTATTAATGCGCCACGGCAATTAGCAGATGGATATCCGCATCATTTGCAAAAAAGATTTGTGGGCGCTAAACCCAATCTTCAGAAATGGCACTATGTTGAACACCATATCGCTCATGCAGCGAGTGCTTTTTTTCCCTCACCATTTTCACACGCTGCCGTGTTGACGATTGATGGAAGAGGAGAAAAAACAACAACCAGTTATTATGTGGGAGAAGGAAAAGAACTGACAAAGATCTCCGAAGTTTTGATGCCTCATTCCCTTGGATTATTGTATGAAGAAGTGACAAGCTATCTCGGATTTTTACATTCATCGGATGAGTATAAAGTAATGGCGCTCGCATCTTATGGAAGGCCTGTTTATCTGAATGAATTCCGCTCTATGATTCATGTGAGTGAAAATGGAAAATACACAATCAGCGATCTGAAGCTTGAGGAGCGTTTTGGAAAAGCACGAAAAAGAGACGAGCCATTTTTGCCGCATCATTTTGATATTGCATATTCATTGCAAAAAGTTTTGGAAGAAACAGTGCTGCAACTGGTGAACTGGTTTCAGAAAGAAACCGGTGAAGAAAATTTATGTATGGCTGGCGGTGTTGCATTGAATTGTGTATTGAACGGCGTGATTCGGGATTACAGCAATTTCAAAAATATCTGGGTACAGCCGGCCTCCGGAGATGCAGGGACGGCGCTTGGCGCTGCTTTATGGGTGGATGTCCAATTAAGAAAAGGTGATAGCAAATCTTTTACGATGGATCATTGTTATTGGGGTCCGGAATATACCGATGAGGAAGTTGAAAATTTTTTGAAATGGGCGAAAGTTCCGTACCGGAAATTAGAAAATGTAGCGAAAGAAACTGCTGCAATATTAGCAGAAGATAAAATCATTGGCTGGTTTCAGGGAAGAATGGAATTTGGGCCGCGCGCATTGGGAGCGCGTTCTATCCTCGCTTCGCCTATTCATGCCCAGATGCAGGCAAAACTGAACGATATTAAAGATCGCGAAGATTTCAGGCCCGTGGCGCCGGTCGTATTAGAAAGTGAAGCCGGGGAATGGTTTGAGGGAGCCGGGCAATCGCCATATATGTTATTTGTGTATTGTGTAAGGTCTGACAAAGCCAATAAAATTCCTGCAGTAAGACACGTGGACGGAACGGCACGAATTCAAACTGTAAATGAAAAACAACATCCCCGATATTATGCCCTTTTAGAGGAGTTCAAAAAATTAACCGGCGTGCCGGTTTTGGTAAATACCTCTTTTAATACACGTGGAGAGCCGATTGTATGTACGCCACGTGATGCCATTGAATGTTTCTGGACATCTCCATTTGACGCTTTGGTTATCAACTGTTTTTTGTTAGAAAAAAATAATTAAATGATAAAATTTTGAAAGAATATGCCGCTAAAAGTTTCTATAATTGTTCCAACTTACAAACGCCCGGCTTTATTAAAAAGATGCATAGAAGCATTGATGTCGCAGGATTTTCCTGTGAATGAATATGAAATAATTATTGTTACAGACGGTCTGGATGAAGACACCGATAGCATGATGGCTCAGTCTGCCTTTTTTGATTTTTTTTCAAATATCTTTTGCTATTCTTTGCCTTTCAAAAAAGGGCCGGCTGCTGCCCGGAATGCCGGATGGCGAATAGCCAAAGGACAATTAATCCTTTTTACAGATGATGACACGATTCCTGACAGCAACTGGATAAAAAATTTTTACAACGCTTTCGAATTTTATGCACAACCGGCAATTGCCTTATCGGGAAAAGTAATTGTTCCTTTATCGCCGGAGCCTACAGATTTTGAATTAAACACAGCAAAACTCGAAACTGCAGGATTTGTTACAGCCAATTGCGCATGTACAAAAAGGGCGCTTGAATTGGTGAATGGTTTTGACGAAACTTTTACCATGGCATGGCGCGAAGACAGCGATTTGGAATTTCAGCTTTTGAAAAAAGAAATACCGGTTATCAAAATAGAAGAAGCGGTAGTGATTCATCCGGCACGTAAAGCAACATGGGGCGTTAGTCTGAGAGAACAACGAAAATCAATGTTCAATGCGTTGTTGTTTAAAAAACATCCGCAGTTGTATAAAGAAAAAATCAGCTCACCCGCTTTACGTACTTATTTTCTGATAATTATTTTCTTAATCACTTTTTTTTATGAGTGGTTTCAACAAAATAAAATAGTGGCCCTACTTTCTTTATTTGCATGGGCTTTTCTGATGGTTTATTTCATTTTAAAGAGGTTGACAAACACTTCTCGTTCGTTTAAACATGTTTTGGAAATGGTAGTCACTTCGCTGTTAATTCCATTTGTTTCGGTTTTCTGGAATCTTTATGGGGCGTTCAAATTTAAAGTATTGCATGTATGACAGAAGAATTGACAAATATTAAAAAAATTGGAGTTTTTCGGGCTTTGCAACTTGGCGATATGCTTTGTGTAATACCGGCGATCCGGTCGTTACGTCATCAATATCCATCTGCAAAAATCACTTTGTTGGGTTTGCCCTGGGCAAAAAATTTTGTAGAAAGGTTTAAAGAATACTTTGATAAATTCATTCATTTTCCCGGTTATCCCGGCTTGCCTGAACAACACTTTAATGAAGAGGCGTTTGATGAATTTTTAAAGGTTATTCATAAAGAAAAGTTTGACCTCTTGCTTCAAATGCAGGGAAACGGCACGATTGTAAATCCATTGATGTTTACATTTGAGGCAAAATATGTTGGTGGTTTTTATAATGAAAACAGTTTTGTGGATTCCCCTTTTTTTATGCCTTATCCTGATCACGGTTCAGAAATAAGACGTCACCTTTTGTTAATGCAACATTTGCAAATTCAGACGCAAGGGGATCATTTGGAATTTCCTTTAACCAAACAGGATCAAAAAGATTTTAATGAATTATTGCTTCCTGTTTACCCCAAAAACTATATCATCATCCATCCCGGATCTCGTGGACGATACCGGCAATGGCCGCCAAAATTTTTTGCTTTAATTGCTGACTATTGTATTGAACAAGGATTTACAGTTGTGATAACAGGCACAAAAGAAGAAAGTGATATTACCGGAGAACTGGTAAAATGCATGCATCATGTGCCGATAGACCTTACCGGCAAAACTTCTCTTGGCGCTATGGCAATCCTGATAAAAGATGCTTTTGCGATCATTTGCAATTGTACGGGTGTTTCACATGTGGCCGATGCTTTTGATACACCTTCCGTTGTGATAAGTATGGATGGAGAACCACAAAGATGGGCGCCGCTAAACAGGAAATTACACCGCGTAATTGATTGGACAAAGCATCCGCATTTTGAAAAAGTTTTCTTAGAAACGGATGTTTTGATAAAAAATCTATTAGCGCCAAAAGATTAGTTTTTGTTTGTTCATTTCCTGTCAAAAATGAACAAAGATTTAAAACCCTTTGATTACTTATTTTTAAAGAAAATCCATTTATAAACTGCCAAAATCCTCCAGATAGAATTAAAACAACCGTTTGCGTTTCCATTTTTAATATGACTATGTTATGTTTGTTATATAATAGTGTTTAATGGTACTTAACGATGAAATTCTTTCAGCATATAATTTAGAAATAAACGACCTGGATATCGAGCCGATTCGTAATGGACTTATCAATACTACCTGGCGAATCGATAATTCTCACCATTCCTATATCCTGCAAAAAGTAAATCATCTTATTTTCAAAACCCCTCAAAGTATCGCCTCAAATGTAAAAATGGTGGCCGATTATTTATTAAAGTGCTATCCAAAATATT
>JBQCFO010000044.1:0-6986 GCA_051959055.1 Ginsengibacter sp.
TGTGTTTATAAAAGAGTGAAAAATAAAAAATAATTTTTAATGATTGTTAGAATTGTTTCGGAGCTTATTTTAAATATCTGGAAAAGTAAGGAATTAATTAAAAAGTAAGCAAAAAGATTTATCAATGGTAAAAAATAATCCAATTTTCTGTTTGCAAATTTGCATCATGTAGCTTATTAAAATAAAAAATCAAAAATGTTTTTATTTTATCTTCGCCCTCTTATGAAAAAGGAGAAAGAAATCGTAATGAGCGGTATACGGCCAACCGGTTATTTGCATCTCGGAAACTATTTCGGGGCCATGCGCAATTACGTAAAAATGCAGGAGGATTATGAATGCTATTTCATGGTGGCAGATCTTCATTCTTTAACTACACATCCGGATACAAAAGAGCTGAAAACAAATGTACACAGAGTTTTGGCAGAAAATATAGCCTGCGGTCTCGATCCCGATAAAGCAGCATTATATTGTCAAAGTCATGTATTCCAAACATCTGAATTATATCTTTATTTAAATATGCTTGCATACAAAGGCGAGCTTGAAAAAACGCCCACTTTTAAAGATAAAGTACGCCAGCATCCGGATAATGTGAATGCAGGATTGCTTACTTATCCGGTATTGATGGCGGCAGATATTTTAATTCACCGCGCCAAGTATGTGCCTGTTGGTAAAGATCAGGAGCAGCACCTGGAGATTGCCCGGAATTATGTGAATAGGTTTAATCACCGTTATAGTGAAGTTTTTCCTGAACCTTATGCATTTAATTTTAATCATCAATTGGTAAAAGTTCCTTCGCTGGATGGAACCGGTAAGATGAGTAAAAGCGAAAATCAAATGGCCACTTTATATCTTGCTGATGAAGATGATGCAATCAGGAAGAAAATTATGAAAGCGAAGACCGACAATGGTCCTGTAGAAAAAAATTCTGTGAAACCCGATTACATTGAGAATTTATTTTTGCTGATGAAACTGGTAAGCAGCAATGAAACCCTGCAATATTTTGAAGAGAAATTCAATAATTGTTCTGTTCGCTATGGCGATATGAAAAAACAATTGGCAGAAGATATGGTAAAATTTATTTCACCTATCCGGGAAAAAGTAAATAACATTTTAAAAGACGAAAAATATTTGCAAAAGGTAATGAAACAGGGTGCTGAAAAATCAACCGCAAATGCAGAAGTAACAATGAAGCTGGTGCGGGATGCGATGGGGTTGAATTACTTTTAATGTTGAAGGTTGAAGGTTGAATTCTAAAATATAAATTCAAAAACACTACATGGCAAAATCAAAAAAGCCGAAACACATTGCTGTTGCGGGAAATATCGGTGCGGGAAAAACTACTTTGACAGAATTGCTGAGTAAGCATTATAAGTGGATACCCCAGTTTGAAGATGTGGATCACAATCCGTATCTCAATGATTTTTATGATGAAATGCCGAGGTGGAGTTTCAATTTGCAAATATATTTTCTGAATAGCCGGCTCAATCAATTGCTGGAAATTCAACGAGGTACCGAAACCGTTATCCAGGACAGAACGATCTATGAAGACGCGAATATTTTTGCACCAAACCTTCATGATATGGGCCTGATGACCAAAAGGGATTTTACCAATTATTATTCTTTTTTTGAAACATTAAAATCAATGGTGCAGCCACCGGATTTGTTGATTTATCTGAATGCTTCTGTTCCAACACTTGTAGCTCAGATTCAAAAACGCGGCCGTGAATATGAGGAAAATATCCGGCTCGATTATTTGAAAAAGCTCAATGAATTTTATAATAAATGGATTAGTAGTTATAAAGAAGGGCCTTTACTGATCGTGGACGCAGATAAAAATAAATTTGCCGAGAATGAAGAAGATTTGGGAATTATCATTAACCAGATAGACGCTCAGCTATATGGATTGTTTTGATAAAGCATTCATGTTAGAAATCAAATTTTGATTGGAATTGGTTTTTAATACGAATTTTTAAATTTATTTCAAGCATGAAACTTGAGAAAAACATCAAGCGTTATATGAGAAAGGAAGAATTTCACAACCTTCTAGAAAAACGAAAAGGAATTTCACAACAATTGAAAAAAGAATCAAGACTAGTACGTGAAGAATCTATAAAAATTCCTGCTGAATGTAATTAGTCGCCGTTATGAAGCTGCCTTTTCAGGAAACAAATACGTGAAGGTATCATCAAACACCAAACCAAGAAGGTTTTATCAAACACACTTGGAATTAAAAACTCTTAAATAAATCTTGTTGGTTTTATTGAGGATCGCCCAATTTGAAAAATTAACGAATGAAGATTAACCAAAAGAATTGATTTCGTTTTAACTATCTGCTGTTCATTTTTTTCCTTTTGATGACCTTGCTTTTTTATTAAACTCCACGCATATATTTACCCAATATTTAAAATCCTTTTCTTTTTCAAAACCGATTGGTTGTACATAGCAGTAGCCCTTATATTCTTTACCTCTCATAATCATTGGCTGAAAACCGATTTTTTCCGCAACTTCCTCGTGCAGGTCTGGATCAAAGCGGCACATTAAATTTTCACCACTTACACTGATGCACATTTTATCGTTTACCATAAATGTGAGTCCGCGAAACATTTTCTTTTCTTCAACTTTCAGTTCTATAAATTCTGAAAGATGCTCCCTGATCCTGCTTGCAAGTGTTGTGTTGAATGCCATAATTTTTTTTCTGCTGATATGAATGACATAAGTATTCGCTGAACGTTTATCGTATTTCTGTTGTCCTTTTTACCATTTTTTCCTTTCTCAAAAAGCTTCCTGTCAAAGCTGCAAAACCGGCAACCATAGCCCCAATGAGGGCAGTAACTATAATTAATAAAAAAGGATTGTCTGTTTTGAAAATTAATAATGATACACGGTGAGCCAATATATTTCCATTGCTGATGCTGATCCACAAACTCATAATTCCCCATAATAAAAACAGGGCAACAAAGCCAGAGATAAAAGAAGCAAGATTCGTCTGCGGAATGAGTATGGGAGTGATAAAAGCCACAATGGCGATGCTCCACCAGGGGAGATATAAGCAGACAAGAAAACTAAAAACAATGATGAGAATTGTGGAGGTGAGGAATTTCATTTTTGAGTGAATTGTGGTGATAGTAAATAGTCAATAATGGATTAGAGACTCCATTAAGAATCAGTATTATTTGTTTGTTTGCTGTGCATCAAAAATAATTTGATAATAAAATAATTCAATAATTAATTAAAACTCATTACCCATTTTACCCTCGCATCATTTGCCTCAGATGCCTTCATTACCCACAGTTTATAATATTTTCCCAGCGCCCAGTCTGTTACAAAATCATCATAGAATTTACTTCCGGGATTTCCACTTTCTCCTCCCGGATATATGCCCCAGGCTTCGGTTTTCGGCGTTAATGAAACAATCATGCGCCAGCTCGGACCATGTTGTTCTTTTGCGGCATTAATGGTATTTGTGCCGCCGCCAATAGGCAAATGCAGCCTGCTGAAAGCGTCAATTCTTGCCAGGTGTTCTACCCTTGTATCTTTATATTTTGCCCATACCATGGTTCCGTTTTCGTCTGCTTTTCGGATTACGGCCGCCGCTTTTTTAAACGCAGCTGTTACATCATCAGGAAGAGTTTCAACCTTGCGGGTATTCACATTATCAAAAAATTTGAAGTTTGGATATTTATGAATGTTATCCAGCAAAGTACTTTCACTTGGCCACAATAATTCAAGCCCTGTTTTTAAAAATTCATCCTTCCACACGGTTGTTTCCAAACTATCCCATGTAACTACAAACATCGTGGCACCTTTTGAAGCAGTGTCATTTTTTAAATCCCAGTTTTTAAGAATCTCAAAGTAATTTTTTTCCTGCGGAGAAAGCTTATCCACCTGCATGTTTCTTATCAAAACAGGCAGCGCCATTTCTCCAAAAACATTGTAATTGTCTGTTTGCAATTCCATCATATCCTGTGGAGTGATATCGTTCATCGCTTCCAGTCTTTTATTAATTTCCCAACCACGATAAGGAGGATAACTTCCGCCCAGATAATAAGGATAGGTCGTGTCTGTGGGTAATTGATTAGCGCTGCTTACAAAACCTCTTTCCGGATTTACAAGATGCGGATTTTCATCCTGGGGAATCATTCCCTGCCAGAAATAAGTGCTATCAGTTCCCGGCATTACAAAATCTCCCTGGCGATACCATTTTGCCGGAAATTCGCCCTGGTCCCAAATGGCAATATCCCCGCTTTTTGAAGCAAAGATGCAGTTTTGGCCGGGTGTATGCAGGTATTTTATTGCCTGCAGATAATCGTCATAATTTTTTGCTTTATTCAGCAGCGTAAACATTTTTAATTCATTGCTGGGGTCGTGAGCTTTCCATCTTACCGCGTAATTTTTATCATTGGTATTTCTTCCGCCATCAAAGCTTTTGTCATACATAACAGGGCCGATATTCGTATAAGCAACTGTATCTGAATAATCAGGCCGGTTTTTTATTTTAATATTCTCAATTCTAAATGTGGTTGGATGCCAGGCGCTGTCAAACCAATACTCCTTGCGGGTTTCATCCTTAAATTTTACCTCATAATAATCTCTTACATCGCGCATAGCATTGGTAAATCCAAAAGCGCAACTATCATTAAAGCCAATAATTACAGAAGGTGCTCCGGGAAAAGTAGCGCCATAAGCATTATATGAAGGCGTACTTATTTGCATCTCATACCAGATTGAAGGAAGATTTAATCCCAGATGGGGATCGTTGCATAAAATGGGCGAACCACTTTTCGTTTTTTTACCACTTACCGCCCAATTATTACTTCCATTATCAGGGTCTGGTTTTTGAGAATGAAAATCGGTAGATTCTCTGTTATCATAATACAAAGAATCCGCAGAAGCAGGAATTTTAACAGCAATTGCAGGCTTTGGAAAAACAGTTCCTTTGGGTACAATCGGATCTAATGAATCCATTACAATTGGATAAATTTTATCAAAATCAGCAGAAGAAAAAATAGATTTCGCGTTAGTCATTTCAAAATCCCTTTCATATCCTGCAAGTTCCAGAGCCATGTATTTCAGGAAAAGCGCTGATTTTAAATTGGTCCATTTTTCTGGTTTATAGCCCATTAATTTATATTCTACCGGCAAAGTACTTTCCGTTAAACTTTCAATATACGCATTTACTCCGGCTGTATAATTATCACATTCAGCAAGTGTTTCCGGGTCTTTTTCAATTTCTTTCAAGGAATTTTCTGCACCATAAACCATTCCCAGCCTCCTTTTATCCCTATCATATTCAAGCGCTATTGGTCCTACAATTTCGCTCAATCTTCCTGCCGCAGCACGTGTTTGAAATTCCATTTGCCACAACCGGAATTTGGCATGAAGATATCCCTGCACAAAAAATGCATCATTCTCATTATCTGCAAAAACATGCGGCACCAGCCGATCGTCAAAATAAACTTTTGCTCTTCCATTCAATTGGGGAAAAGAAAGTTTGGCAGAATAATTTTCATTCAATGATTCAGCATTTTGCCACAAACCTTCCTGGGGACTTAATAATTTCCCCAATGGAACCGGAAGAACCATTGTAGTATTAAATAACAAAACCAATATGATGGTAATGACGCCGAAAACGAAAAAAGAAACTAGTTTCATAAACAGGTTTAAAGATGTAAAATAAAGAATTTAGAAATAAAACAAAATTGAAAGTTTTTGGGTGAATAAAGTATTTTGTAAAAATGACTCGCAGTAAATGAAGAAATAGGGCAAATTCGCGATTTTTACTGGCTCTGTATTTATGCAATTTAAATGAGCGGAACAGATGCATTATTTCGCAACTGAAAAATACACACAGACAATACTGTTTTTGCTTCCGATGAATAATTTCCTCAAATTTTTACATACAAAATTTTCCTTTGAATATTTCTTTGACCTAACTTTAGGTAATTGAAAAAACGAAAATAAGACCTCCTTTAATTTGTGCCTTTAAAACATAAAAACACCATTTATGAACCATCCCAGGCATGATGAATCGCGCACTAAATTTCAGTTAGAAAGATTTGTTTTTTTCAGCGATGCGGTTTTTGCTATTTGCATTACGCTGCTGGTTATTGCTATAAAGGTTCCCGACCGAGATGAGATGCATATTTATAGCGATGCTGCTTTGTGGAAATATCTTTCTCACAATTCCCTGAAATTTTTTGGATTTTTTATCAGTTTCGGTATCATTGGCCATTACTGGTCTGTGCATCACCGCATATTTGGATATGCAATCAATTATACCACTTCTTTGATTTGGATAAATCTTGGCTATCTTTTTTCTGTTGTCTTGTTGCCTTTTAGTTCCGGCTTACTTGGCGAATATGCTTCGGAACCAGACATGTTTCTTCCTTATGCGGTGTATGTTGCCAATATGTGTTTCACGGGAATTATGAATATTTGGTTGTGGTTATACATAAGCAATCCAAAGCGAAATTTGCTTACGCATAAAATATCGAGTGCCAGGATTAAGCTGGGATTATACAGAAGCCTGATGATTCCGGTAGTATTTCTGATTTCGCTTTTAATGTCTTTCTTTCTCCCTTTGGTTTCCAGGTTTATTCCGGTCATTATACCTTTTATTTTGCATTGGGGAATGAAAGGGTTGGAGAGAAGAGCAGACCAGAAAGATAAAGATCAACTTGTACTGGCAAATAGAATTGCAAAGCAAGAAACAAGCTAAGAAATTAAATGTGCTATTAATTTCCTGCTATTATCTGATACATTTCATTCAATCATTTTTGAATAAATCGAAAAGAAGAATTGCCATTATTTGTTGCTTTACCAGCTGTGAGTTCAATACCTTTATAATGATTCATAAGAAGATGTGTTAACCGGTTTAGAGATTTTAAAAACTTCATCATGAAAAAATATATTTTTTTCAATTTAAGTTTTCTTCTTTTTTTCATTATTGGAAAATCTCAGACAGATACTGTTTCCACATCAATTTC